>CALKHY010000205.1 GCA_937988795.1 uncultured Candidatus Saccharibacteria bacterium | reverse complement strand
GCCTGCTCCCGAACCCTGCAGCCAGAATGACGGTTTTCATAACACAGCATTATAACGCCATGCAAGACGGTATACAAGGCGGCTGCAGCCAGAATGACGGTTTTCATAACACAGCATATAGCTATGACGCCGCCAAAAAAATATGAATGAGATTAACTTGATTGGTGTCTAACAATATGTTATTATTGTCTCTTTATCTTCTCTGTCGTGTAGTCCTGACAACCAACCATATGAGCGCCGCCGACAGGATGGGCGCCAATAGCGCCAGTTTGCCGATGCCGGACGCTATAAATAGCGCGGCAAGCACAACGCTAAGGAGCACCCATATGACGCCGTTCTTGCGGCCGACGCGCAGGCGGAGGAATTCGGCGCCGAGGTAGTAATACGGGAAGACGGTAATAACCAGGAAGGTGCTGGAGAGTAGACCCCCGATCAGTAGGATGGCCAGGCCTTGCCAAAACGGGCTGATAATCGCCAGCGGGATGAGCGATACTACGGCCGTTAAGCTGGTCGCGATCAGCGGGCGGAACCGTTCACCCAGCGCACTCACGGCAGCATCGATCACCCCTGCCCCTTCGCGGCGCATCTGGTTGGCGTAGTCAACGAGCAAGATGGTATTCTTGATACTTAGACCAATCAGCGCAAAAAAGCCGAGCATGGCAAAGAAGCTAAAGGCATTGTCCGAGAGGTACAACCCCAGCGTGATACCAAAGAAGCTGAACGGAATAGCCAGAAAGATGAGCAGCGGCTGCAGCAGCGAACGGAACTGCACGGCCAGCAAGATGTAGATAGCAAGTAGCACAACCGGCAGGGCGTACAGCAAGGTCTGGAACGACTCCTGGTTTTCGCTCTCCTGGCCGAAGTCATACTTCAGTACATCCCCGGGCAGGCCGTACTTGGATTCAATCACCTCTGGCGTGAACTCTTTGTCAACGGCGTTTTGGGCCAGTGTGACGAGCGTGGTAGTGTCGGTGCCGTCAAACCCGGCAAAGGCCTCGACATACATCTTGTCGTCGGCACGCGTGTAGATAGCCGGGTCAGATACGTCAGTAGACGTTACGATGGCCTTTTCGCCGCTTGGGCGGACCAGTTCAGTGCGAGCCAGGAAATCACTGATATCTTTAGCAAGCCTGAGCGCTACCTCGCGGTCTTCGGTCTCGACGCGCACGCTGAACGACGCTGCAGGCGGCCCGATATCCTGTTGGCGCACTGCGACATTCGCCTCAAAGCCCTCAAATGCTTGTTCGAGCTTCTCGACCAACTGCGGTGCGGTAATATCACGCTCGGAATACGGCGTTATCTGCACAAACAACATAGCGTTCTGAGCGGTGGCGTTGGCGTAGTACGTGGCGTACTCCAGGTAATCGCCAAGGGTGTCAGCCAGGATCTTGTTGGCCTTGTCGGCGATCTCTTCGGCCTGCTCGATAGTCGTGCCGGGATTGTAATTGAGCTGCACGATCAAGCCGTTACTATCTTTGGTGGGCGGGAAGATGTTAAATGTCACTTTCTGGAAAATGTAGCCACCGGCGCCAACAAAGAGAAAGCCGATCAGGACCGCCACGATGCCGACACTAAACAGCTTGGCCGTGGAATTGCGCGCCCACAGCATGGGCGTGGCGATGAATCGCGCGATTTTGGCCTCGATCTCCGCCGCCGGTTCATGCACATTTTCCTCGCCCATTTGCTTTTTGCCGAGCAGCAGGTAGCGGGCAAAGAATGGAATAAAAATCAGTGCTACAAAGAGACTAATAAGCAGCGCCGTCACCACCGTCTGCGGAATGGCGCGGATGAACCCGCCGAGCACGCCGCTCACAAAGAACAGCGGCGCAAAGCTGAGCGCGGCAGTTAACGTGGCCGAGATCATGGCGCGCGATACTTTTTGAGTGGCCACGCGCACGGTCGCGCGCGGATCCTTGCGCCGGCGGCGCTGGGCGTCGATGGCTTCAATCATGATGATCGTGTCGTCAACAATCAGCGCCAGACACAGGATGAGCGAGAAAAGCGTAATGACGTTGAGTGTCTGGCCCATTAGGTACAGCGCGCCGAGCGTCATGGCCAGCACAGTAATCATGGACAGGATAGTGATGAGCGACGCGCGGATGGCGATGACAATTGAGCCGACAACCAAAATGGCAACCAGCGCCTCGAGCAGTACGCGCTGGAGCTCGCTGATCTGTGCCTTGATTTCCTGCGCGAAGGTGGCAGTAACTGCTGCCTGGAAGCCTTGGCCTGCGTGCTCGCGGTTGTAGACGGCCACCGCCTCCTCTAGTTTGTCGTTGAGCGAAATAACATCGGTGCCGTCCTTTTGCATGAAGCCAACGGCCACGGCATTGTAAAATGTCGTTTCGCCGTCCTTGCGCTCGCCATAGCGGTCGAAGCGGGTCTGGAGCGCGGCGTTTTGGCCGTTTGTCGTGTTACCGTTTAGGAAGGGGTCAACAACCGAAATCGTATCGATCTCGTTAATGTTCTGCTGCTGGACAAACTCTGCAAACTTCTCGCCCTCGGCCTTTAACTCGGCAAGTGACACATTCGAGTTCTTGGCATAGACAGTTACGACACCGTCGTCACCGCGTTCGGTAAAGCCGAATTTGGGCGTTTCGAACTGGAAAGTGGCTTCGCGCGGCAGGTTAGCCTCTTCTTGGATGCGCTTTTCAATCTCCTTGCCGGCAATGTCGGCATTAGTGTTGGTGCTGTACTGGATAATAACGGTGTAAAACGACCCCATGGCGCTGGAGCGTACCATCTGCACCCGCTCGTCTTTGAGCGCAATCTCGCCAATCGGCCTGGCGACTTCGGCATCAACCTTGGCCGGGTCGTTGACAAAATACGTACCGCGTACCACTGAGTACGGAATGTTGACGCTCGGGAACCCCTCGCGCTTCAGCAGGTTGGTGTACGCAACAACACCGAAAACCGTCAAAACTACCCAAAGCAGCGCAACCAGCCGTGCACGGTCAAACAAGAACAAGCTAAGTCGCGGTAACAAGCGGTCTTGCCCGTCTTTGCTGTAAATCTTCTTAAGCTTTTGCCTCATAACGCATTTATAATACCAGACCGTTAGCTGTTGCTTGTCAACTTTTTAACTGGAAAAAGCTCGTTACTCCTGCCCAACCCGCCTCTCATTCCCGCCATCCACCCTCGTCATTCCCACCTTCGCGGGAATGACGGAAATATAGAAGAACAGAAATTAAATGCCGTAGGGATGGTCGCAGGCGTAGGGCTTGCCGGGGATACAGGTGTGGGCGTGGAGTGCGACTAGCGACTCGGCCAGCGCTTTTCGCTGTTTTTCGCCAAGCAGTTCATCGATGGGCTGGTAGTACATTTCCAGCACCTCCTTAGCGGCCACCATAATTTTCAGGCCTTTCGGGGTAATCGTTGCCAGATGTTCACGTCGGCTTTTTGGGTTTATTGACACAGTGAGATAACCTTTTTCGACCAACAACTTTATCTGACGGCTAATGCTGGCCTCGGTTTGACCCAGGCGATCAGCAATCTGCCGCTGACGCGCACTAGGATCGTGCTCCAACATGGTCAGTATCCTAAGCTGGGATACGCCAATACCCAGGCGCTCCTGCAGCACTTGATCCGACTGGCGAAGCATCATTGTCGCGGTGTGTTGCAGCAAATACGGAATGGCTGCTGTTGGCTCCACACTCGTCCCTCCTCAACGAGTGCCTAGTGTAACCATAAACACTTAACGCGTCAAGCATCATTCTCGTCGTTCCGGACATTTTTCGGACCATGCCTTGATTTTTGATTGTATATTTGGTTAGATTAATTTTTTGTGACTCCATAAAATCAGAGGCTTATAACGTCATGTCCGAGCTTAGAACTGAGTCTGGTAACACTATTGTCGGGTTTGGTGCCGGCAGCCTCGATCTATACCCCCCACCTATCACCAAGCAAAGACACCTCCCTCCAGATTATAGAGCTGGCGGCAAGGTTGGCTGGAGAGAGAAAGATGAAACCTTGTTACCCAAATTTATGGCTGACAGCCGCGTTGAGAAACACGTGGGTGGCAACGTGGTTAATGCGCTTGCGCATCTTGCTACCGCTGCGGCATGCCGCGAAGTAAGGTTTGTAGGGGTTCTTGGCGAAGATGACTTTGTTAGCAATGCAATTAGCAATGACCTGAAACTACTAGGAATAACTGACCATGCAGTGCGAGTGCCAGGCTACAACCCCAGCGTTGGCATTGTTGTGCGTTATCAAAACGACCGCATGATCCGCGGCCGACCGCGCGATCCGATGGGCCCATACTGGCAAGATGATAATGCACTTGCCATGCCGTTCAGTGATGCCGACATAGCGGTAGCGGCATCCCTTAAAGACCCAGACTTACTGGCGAGATGGCTCAATCTAATTCCTGGCCGTGCTAAAGTATCCCTTAACCCCGGAAGCTCAGAGTTCGACCAACATTCAAATCGACTAGACGCCATACTCAGGGAGCGAAAAGTCGATCTGCTCGCGCTCAATAGATCGGAAGAGCGTCGTGTAGGGAAAGAGTGTAGATCTCG
>CALKHY010000204.1 GCA_937988795.1 uncultured Candidatus Saccharibacteria bacterium | reverse complement strand
CACGCTATACAACGCGCTCGCCGACACCAGCAAAGTCGTTGCCGTCCACGCCAACCAAGACGAAGTCATCGGCAGCCTCGACTTCTCCCGCCTCAGCCCCAAAATCAAACAAATCCGCATAGACGCCAACCACAACTTTACCGACGAGGCGCGGGCAGAACTTATCGAAGCTGTTCAGCCGGAGTTCGAACGCGTGCCAATCGTAGACGAACAAGACAACATCATCATGCACAAATTCCGCGACGAAGTTGCCAGTGATGACATCTATCGTGTATCGGCATTGTGGATCACAAACACCAATGGTGACATATTGCTCGCACAACGCGCCCACACCAAGGACCACGACCCGGGCCGCTGGCAAGGCGCCGCAGCCGGAACGGTCGAAGAAGGCGAAACCTACCTCGAAAACATCATGAAAGAAGCGTGGGAAGAAATCGGCATCGAGAACCTGCAGGTAACGCCCGGGCCAAAAATGCTGGAAAACGGCAAACACCGCTTCTTCGCCCAGTTCTTCATCGCCACCCTGGACAAACCGGCGGAAGCATTTAAAATAAAACAAGACGAGGTGCTGCAAGTACGCTGGTTCAGCCGCGACGAGCTGGCCCACGAACTGCGCACCAACCCCGACAAATTTACCCCTGGCACAGCCTGGGCATTTAAGGAGTTGTGACATGCGCGAAATAACTACGTTAATTTTTGACCTGGAGGGAGTGATTATTAACAGCGAACCGGTGTGGGAAGAGGCCGACACCGAGTTCCTGCGACGGCGCGGCATTGCGTACGATATCGAAGAGGTCAAGTCGATCGTGATGGGTCGCAACCTCGTGGACGGCGCACAAATGCTTCAGCAAAAGTACGGCTTTGGCGGCGACCCGGAAGAGCTTGGCAGGGAGCGGCGCGAGCTCGCCCGGGAGTTCTTTCAGAAAGACGTGGGCTTTATGCCCGGCTTCTTGGAGTTCTTCGAATCCACAGCCAGCAAATACCCGCGCGCTATCGCCACCGCACTGGAGCGCGACTTCTTCGCCGCTATCGACGCCAAGCTGCGCCTGACAGAGATGTTTGACGGCCATGTCTATTCCATCGAAGACATCGGCTTTATCGGCAAGCCCAACCCGGATATCTTCCTGTACGCGGCCAGGCAGCTCGGCGCCGACCCGGCCGAATGCCTGGTGATCGAAGACGCGCCCAACGGCGTAGCCGCAGCCCGTGCCGCCGGCATGCGTTGCGCCGCCATTACCAACACGGTCGGCCGCGAGCGCCTGATCGGCGCCGACCAAATCGTCGACAGCTATTCGGCAATCCAGCTGCAACAAAAAAGCCCTTCGGACGAAGGGCTTGCCGCCAGCGCACCAGCTATCTAAACCGTCATATCGACCAGCGTCCAGCTGCGGCGGGTAGTGTCGAACTGCAGGCGGTAGTCGCGCACGCCGTCGGTCATGTCGAAGATCTGGATCATTTGCTGGCCTTTGCGGATAATCAAACGCAGGCCGTCCATAAAGGTGTACTCGCGGCCGTCCAGTTCCACGCGGCGAGGGTAGACCGCCAGCCGGCCTTCGTTCTTGAAAAACAACTCAGGTACGTTTACTTCGCGCGCAATAACAATGCGGTTTTTCATCTCAAGCTCCTCCAAATTAACAAGTCACCACAAAGAGAAACTGGATCGTTTATAAACGCCAGTGAACGGATTTTATAAGAGGTGATCGGGCAAGCAGGGAAGTAACCGTTCCATACCTATGCTCTCCGCCGGATCACATGTATGTATCGAAGGATTGCAGGGACGCTCTTTGCCGCTCTCAGGCGACCGAGTATGTATGCATCCTTAATGTTCCCAAAACAAGCCTGTGAGTAGGAATCCTTCCGGAGCCCTCCTCGTTGAGAAGGAAGCACTCACACTGCTAATGGTTATTATCCACCCACCAACAAATCGATTGCAATACCCGTGCCGTAGCGAAATATGCATCAAACTACAGGAGTATCGTCAAAAAATTAGCCATGTCAGAGTTTTAAGGGTTCGCAAAGAATATTGCAGAACGTGTTATCATACAAACATGAGCGACAAGGAACAAACTCCAACCAACAACAATGTGGGCAGGGCAGTAACAATCATTATTGCCATTCTTCTTATTGGCACCGTTTGGTTCGTCTTTGGGTCAAAGAACCAAACTGAAGAACCGATGAACAACACAAACAGCAGCGAACAGGCGCAGGAAGAAGCAAAAGACGAATACGAAGGCTGGAAAGATCACATCTGGGAATCGCAGGGCGTAAGCTTCAAGTACCCGGGCGATTGGGTAATCAGCGAAACCGCCAGCATGGGCCGCCTGTACATTAAAAACACTGACGTCGACCTACTCAAAGAACCTACCCCAGAGAACTTCCAACAGGTTTGGCTGTCGGTCGACACCGACGAAAATTCCGCTGCCCGCGAAGAGGCTATCAAGAACGGCCGTTCCGCGTGGCGCGTCATCGACGGCGAGGTTAAGGCCGATACCATCAAGGCCGGCGACATCACCATCAACACCTACGAGTACAACACGCTCGGCGGCGCCACGCTCGAAGCGTACTGGACCGACAAGGACGGCAAGCGCTACTTCGCCACCAACTCCACCGAAGTCGGCGAACCAAACCAGACCGAAATGGTCGACGTCCTCAAGAAACTACTAAAGTCAGTCAAACACAACTAATCTGGCAACACACAAAATGGCCGGCCCAAAGAGCCGGCCATTTTTTATACATCAACTTACAGGAATCGATTGTAACCACTAGCATATTGCAGACTGGGGCACCCACCTGTACACTCCAAGTATGCAGCCAGATATACAAAACGACCCACCCACACTTAACCCCAGCCCACAGCCGCCAGAGGCCCAACCATGGCAAACGCCGAATCTGCCTACTCAACCCTCGCGCCGAAAAAACCGCCTCATTGTCGTGCTGCTTATAGTCGCAGGAGTCTCTGTACTCGCTGCCGCCAGCTATATCTTCTTTAGTAAATCCAATAACACTGACGAAAACCTGTCCGCCACTGATATGGTTGGCAGTGGCGACACCTTCCAGATCAATCCAGAGAAAAACACCTACCGCGTATACAGCAACTTCGATGCCACCACAAAACAAACGACCTACACCTTAGTAGACGAAACAGGCGGGGTAGTAACCACCGCCACAACCGACGCCCATCTCGAACTGCTCACACCGCTCGGGGCAGACAAATTCCTGTTTATCGAAAAAAGCCCGTCCAATTACTATGACGAAGAGGGCAACAACCGCTACGTGCTATTTGGCCCCGAGGGTTTCATGCGCCCCACGGATCTCCCGGAAAGCATCCGGATGCTGGCAGTTTCTGGCAGTTTTGACAACTATAACCCCAAAATAGCAAGCATCGGTGGCACAACTGTCGTCTTCCAGTACTGCAAGAATTTCATGGAGGGCAAGGATTCGTACCAATGCGACATCAGGTCGGTCGACGTGCTCTCTGGCGAAGAAAAGATCATGACCCAGCCAGTCATCCTCAACCGCTACCGAGCGGGGCTCGCAGCCTTTAGCGAGGACCGGAAAACCTTGTATTTCTTCGGCATATCCCCGGAAAATGCCAACACGCTAGAGAAAAAGATGAACGCCATCACTGGCGGCGAATTCACCACCCAGGACGAAGAGAAGATGGATGAAATATACGAAAAAGTGGACGCGACTGTAGCCGTCCTGGCACTCGATCTACCTAGCCGCACCGTCACGTCCAAAAAAGATGTAAAGCTCAAAATAACATACTACGGCAAATATTGGCTGTCGCCGAACGGCCAGCACCTGGTATATAGCGGCGGCGAGCAGGGCGAACTGCAATACGTCAACGTCGAAGACGGCACGACCGACGTCATTAAGCTGCCATCGCCCGGCCAAGCCACCGAGCCTTGGGGCGGCCGCACGGCCACCACCGACCCGCTATTCTCGCCGGACGGCAACTACGTGGCGTACGTCACCTATGAACCCGACAAAGAATACCTCGGCATCATTGATCTGAAACTAAAGACCGCCAAACAGTACGACGAACGACCGCTGGCACAACAAAGGAGCGACAAGAACTTCAGCAACCTCCGCTGGCTAGACAATACACAGCTCGAATACACGCGCGACGGGCAAAACTTCCGCGTCGTCAACGGCACAGGACTTGCAAACGAGCTCGACAAAACGCACGGCCTGCTTGTTGGCCTTGCCGACGGCGCCCGGTAAACAACAGGATCTCTCTCTTACGTATTACATAGCAGGCTTGCTATACTCAAAGCATAAAGGGGGAGTGTTATGTGGTTCTGGGCTGTTTTGGCCATCATTATCTTACTCATCATTTTTGATGGGTTATTCGTTGTCCGTCAGCAGACGGCCGCGATTGTCGAGCGTTTCGGTAAGTTCAAGCGCGTCGCCAACGCCGGCCTCAACTTCAAAATCCCGCTGATCGACCGCATTGCCGGACGCGTCTCCTTGCGCATCCAGCAGCTCGATGTGCGCATCGAAACCAAAACCAAAGACAACGTTTTTGTCGTCTGCGTCGTGAGCGTTCAGTACCACGTCATACCCAACAAGGCAGTCGACGCCTTCTACAAGCTGCAGCACCCGCAAGAACAGATCACCGCGTTCGTGTTTGACACCGTGCGTGCCCGCGTGCCAGCCATCATCTTGGACGACGTGTTTGAAAAGAAAGACGACATAGCACAGGCTGTTAAGAGCGAGCTCGACGCGGTAATGGATGACTTCGGTTACCAAATTATCAAGGCGCTCGTGACCGACATCGACCCCGACGCCAAGGTCAAGGCTAGCATGAACGAAATCAACGCCGCCCAGCGCCTGCGCGAAGCCGCAGTGCAGCAAGCCGAGGCGGACAAAATCCGCGTAGTCAAAGCCGCCGAAGCCGAGGCCGAAAGCAAAGCACTGCAAGGTAAGGGTATTGCCGACCAGCGCAAAGCCATCATCGAAGGCCTCAAGCAATCAGTCGAAGACTTCCAGACCACCATCAACGGCACCAACGCCCACGACGTCATGAACCTTGTGCTCATGACCCAGTACTTCGACACTCTCAAAGACATCGGCCTCTCAAGCAAAAGCAACACCATCCTCATCCCCCACAGCCCGGGCGGCATGAACGACATCAGCGAGCAAATGCGCAACGCCATCATCACCGCCAACGAAGTCAGCTTTGGCGCCAGCAGCGACGAAAGTAAATAGGGGAGATATGCCATGAAACACATTCTAGTCACCGGCGGAGCAAAGGGAATCGGCAAAGCAATCGTAGAAGACCTGGCCAAGCGCGGCCACAAAATCACCGCAACCTACCACAGCAGCAAAGAAGCAGCCGAAAAGCTTGCAGCCAAATACCCCAACGTTGCGTTTCGACAAGTAAACCTCGAAAACAGGGAAGCAATCCAGGCATTCGTGGCCGACATCGTGGCATCGGGCGAACCAATCGACGTACTCGTCAACAACGCCGGCCTTTACGTCGGCAAGACGTTCGAAAAAATGACGACCGAGGAAGTACTGCAGCAAATCGACCTCAACTTTACCGCGCCAGCACTCCTCATCCACGGCCTGCTGCCTGTACTCAAAAAGTCTAAGGCGCCACTCATCATCAACATCTCGTCGCAAGTCGTGCGCGTCAACCTGACAGACGAAGCCATGTATGCTTCGGTTAAAACCGCACTATCTACACTCACTCAAATGCTGCGCGCCGAACTCAATCCACAGGGTGTCCGCCTAGCAACCATCGAACCATTCGGCGTCAACACCTACGGCATACCAGAGCCAAGCGACATGATCAAGCCAGAAGAACTAGCCCAAACCATCAGCATGGCCATAGAACTCCCAGACCACCTGCAGCTCGACAACCTCGGCCTAAGCCACATCAACCAACCCCGCCCAGACTACCTAGCCTGGATCGAACGGTAGGGCGCAGACACCACACAAAAGTGGAAGCTAAATCTATAGAAACCTGCGGTCAACAGGCACTAAGATTTGAGCAAACCCTTACGCATAGCAAGTTGGTGTAGTTTTGTGCCGAAAACAGGGTCAATGCTCTTAAGGTTGGCAATCCATCCGGCTATACTAGCAGGACTCATGCGACCATGTGCAACATCGCCTAGTAACTTAAGTTTAAGCGTAGATGTCAGCGATAGACGCTTATTAACTACTAAGCCGCATACAACTTGCCGTTTTGACGATGGCATAACAGACACCTTGGCTTTATTCATGCTTAATTTGGCGCGAGACAGATTGAGGGCAATCTCATTAACTAATTCCCCAGGCGCAACAATAGCACCCGAGACGGCAATATCATCCACATAATTACTTAAACGAATGTGTCGCACACTAAGTCTACTATGCATACTAGACAAGGGGTCGAGCAAATAAAGGTTGCAAATATAATTACTAGTAGGGAATCCTTGTGCTACTGCACCCCGAAAACACAGAACGTTAGCTAAGCGGGCGCAGACATCATCGTCCAATCCAAGATGTCGCTGCATGGCATCAGCTACCTCTCGCTCAGTGATAGAATCGAAACAGCTCTTAATGTCGATGGTAATAACACATGGCCTAGCCACATGCTGCCTTGCATGCGTTACATAACCTCTCTTTTTGATGCCGCCATGCATAAAGCTTGGCCAATCATTAAATTGCCTAATCAAGGCCGCATTCATTAGCCTCAGCCATCTTTTTAGTGCATCGTTTGGAGTAACAATAGAACGCTGTCCACCACCTAGTTTCGCTCTATGCCACCTTTGTACACTGGTATCAACCGGATAGCGATCGAGCAAATAGGAAATTCGGTCAGCTGCTGTCATTTCTTCCCCTATACAAGCACGTAACTCGACTTGCCCAAATAGAGGAGGCCAAAGATTTTATCGATGATTCTCGCGACCGTTATGATCAGTCGCCTGAAACCACCGCCCAATTCGAGACTCAACGATGAGAGCTCTGTTTGGGACCTTGGCGTAGTGTGCTTAAACTTAGTACGCTGTATTTTCATAATTCACTCCTTTCTCCGCAACTGCGGTGTCCCGCTTGCCGAGTCGCCCGAAAGGTCGCTAAGCACACCTTACCCTCTAAGTTGTGAAGCAACTACTTCTTGTTGTCCCGCGCTATTTATACTCTACGATATGTACAGAAGGCAGAAAGCCGGTAGTACATAATCCCTGGGACTATTTATGGCATAGTTGCCATGTCGCAACTGGCAAACTCTGGGAAGAGTGAATTAAAACGTACCGGACACCTTAGTATCCCCAAAGGCATTGTATCACAATTACCATTAGCTAAAGGCAATATTTTTATTTAGAACCTAGCAAGAGCTCGCGTCGCTCGACTGTGGCGTTTGATGATTAGCCATCTCACAATAGTGTGTATTTCTATCCTCCGGACGCAAGGCGCTTTTGGATCATGAGGTAGGGAAAGACGGCAATAACTCTGTTTTGTAGGGCGATGCGAAATCACTTTTTACGCCTTTAAGTACTGTATTGGGCGTACAGAAACTAAAATCCCTTGGCTAATGAATTAGGGTTCATAGGAATAGTGTTTAGCCTTAGCACGATCGGCACAGCGCACTATCAATACTTGTTTCGCGCTATTATTTTTAGGGAAATAATATCCTGGCTCTACAGCCATTATGTCAGTCAATGTCTCTATAGCGCAGGGCAATTCTCTTACATAAAAAACTGTCTTACCGCTTGGCGCAATGGTACCCGATAAACCATTTTGACTAAGCA
>CALKHY010000203.1 GCA_937988795.1 uncultured Candidatus Saccharibacteria bacterium | reverse complement strand
TCCTGCAGACAATTTGCCGCGCTATGCTACTGCTGTTGTCCTTCCGGCTTAGAAATGTTGGGTTGCATGGCTTCTTTCTGGTCTTTGACTTTTTTAAGAAAATCTTTGAGCTTGTCCAGCTCTTCCTGGTACAACTTTGGGTAATCCGGGTATATGCGCAGCAACTCCTGCGCTGCCGCTTCGCCACCCTGTTCTGTGGCTATTTTATCCATTGCGTCCTTCTGTTCGGGAGTCAGAATCATGTCCAGCCGAAGGCCAACGTTCTGCATCACTGTGTCCAATACGCTGTTGATTATCGCCTGCTGCTCCTCGAACGGCAGTTTTTCTATTTCTAGTTCTTTGACCAGGGCACTAAAGTCCATATTGCCTCCTAGTATTTAAATTTGTCGAACTCATGTATCCGCATGCGCCACATTGCGCATATGGTCTACCTAAATCCTGCCGCGACGAGCCTGGCCATTTCTAAGTTCAACGCAAAGCGTTCGTCACCAATGACTGGATGCATGCCCATTGTTTCGCCGTCAAACAATACCATTTGACCCGGTCCGGGGGTGTACGTGTAATGTTCGCCACCCAAAGTATTATTCAGGCTATCTATAGCTGCCTGTATAAGATCGTTCGGGTTCGTGCTACTACCCACTTCTCCAAGGAGCCGTTCTGCCACTGTATAAGCAAAGTTATTTTGCAGGAAGTGTTGAACCTCCGGCGGGAGCCCGCCCTCAAAGGAAGGAGCGCCGTTACCAGGAGATGTACTACCGCCATCAGGGGGTGCGCCGCCATCCGAAGGTGTACCAGTAGCATCACCACCGCCGGGGCCATGGATTCCAGTCTCACTCAGCGACGCACCAATAATACCTAGCACCAGTCCGGCGACTCCACCTGCGACAGCGCCTCTAGTGGCCATAGCATCTCTAGCTTCCCTGTTACGCTGTGCCCGTTGTAGTGACTGATCGCTCAAGCCTAGTGGCTGTCCGGGTGTAATGCCACCCGTACTCCTATCCCTTACAGACGCACCACCCTCCCATATGCTATGGATGTACTGATCCATTACTGACTGAGGTAGACCTAGCGGGTTGCCACCAGGTATGCGCACGTCACCGATGGCGTTCCATTGTCCAGTGGCTATGTGGCCGCCACTCCTGGGGTCAAGCTTCAATAAGGCCTCAACCATGCCGGTATTGATGGTTCTATAGGCATCCCACGCCAAACTTATTCCCTCTGCGCCGGTCGTCCGATCGTGGCGAATCGTGTGGGCGGTATATGTCCCCATAGCATAACCCGTTGTCAGGCCAATACCGACTTTTGTTAGCAAGGCAAGGGATAGCGGCAAACCTAACCCGCCTGTCACCCATGCCAAACCGGCACCAGATGCAATAGCGGCAGCATAAACCGCCGCCCTTCCGAGCCGGTGATACCAGCGAGTCTCGTTATTCTTGGCGAGCCGCTCCCTCTCTATGGTGACTTTTTGGTATGCTGCATTTGCATACAGTAAAGTCATGCCGGGTGAAAGCTTGCCGTGATTAGACATTTCGCCTATGGCTAGTATAAAATCGTCTTCAGCAGCCTGGAGAGCCCTTTTCCTGCGACTGTCGCCCCCGAACCTGCCAAAAAAGCCGCCGGCTCTGTCATTTCTAAATAACGCCCTGGCATACCTTTCTGCCGCCCACCTAACACGCGGAGGTAGCATGTTAACAAGCCCTCCCGCCTGTCTCTCCAAATCAGAAGAAATCATGCGGTTCACCCCGACTTCTCCCAAGCCTGGCACCTTGGCACGTCCTACCCATCGGCGCTCTTTATGATAATCCGAGTCATCCGCGCGTGGGGGTTGTTTTGGTGGTGGCGTCTCTGTTTTTTTCTCTTCCGGGGGCTTCTCTTCCCGTGCCGGCTCTTGCTCTTTGGGAGGTTCTTGCTTTTCTGGTTGGGGTGCCGGTGGTGCGGCGGATCCGCCGCTATTGGTTACGGTAATACTGCCGCTACTACCGGAAACGTCGCCGTTGTTGTTAGTTATAGTAACAGGGGAGTTCTCGCCAGCGGTCGTGCCGACAACCACAGGAGAACGATAACCAGTAGTCGCGACGGCAGCACCGCTACCAGTATTGGTAACCACCTGGCCACTGTTGTGGTATGATCCCCCAATAATCACGGTGTTGCCATCACCCTTTATAAAAAAACTGTTCCTGCTGCAGCGTGACCCAAATCCCACACAACTTCCTTCATCTCTGGTGGCAGATCGGGTTTTTTTAGCACCTGCTTAATAACTTCTTCAACTTCAACATGGCTCCTGCCGACGGATGCTTCCCCTACGCGTATTGGTGCCCGATCTCCCTAATTGGCGCCGGGGTAAACAGGCGCTACATCTGCCCTGGACGTCGGAAGTAACGCTCCACCAACATTAAGAGGGCCCGGTGCCTGCGATGGTCTATGGCTCATGACGTTTATAGCTCGTGTTTGTTTGTTTCACTGGTTGCTACCTTGCAACACAGCATCAGTATTCTGTAAAGAAGCTTCTCACAATGTACTGCTTATGTCAACCCTTTAATAATTATTCTACCTATCAGATTTCGCCATTCATATAGAGATGGGTGGCTTGAGAAGAATTGCATCGAGCCAGCTAGACGGCAGTGCTAGCCAAGGCAAATTCTGCGTTTGGAAACTGGGAACGAAGGAAGTCCAGTGCCAGCTGAGGGTCGATAGTCAGGGTGTCGCCGGGGTGCATGACGTCCGACCAGCCGAGACCATTTTGCTCGAGCACCTGGCCGACAAAGTTATGGTAGTCTTGTTGGTTTATGGCTGACCAGTCAATGGTCTTACCCGTTGCCCGCTGATACTCCGCATCCAACCTATCTGCAATAGCGTCGTAACCGGTATTTTCGAGCCAGGGGTTATTGTCGGGCCCGTCAGTGCCGTCAAAATGCCCAAGATGTTCTGTTTGCAGCGGCTCACCAAAGGCGGAAGGTGTTGTTGGCTGGATTGGTGTGTCGGGAACATCGGGAAGTTCGGGTGTAATGTCTGGCACTGGTTGCACTGCCGCAGCCACGCCATGAATATCTACAAACGCGCCGCGGATAGCGTCTATAGCAGCCGAAGCCGCCTCAAGGGTCAGTATCGTACCGGCAGCAAACGCCATGCCGATCCCAGCACCGGCCAGCGCCGCCTTACCAAGGGTTCGCATTTTTTGCCAGACGGTCCTTTGCTGGCCCCAAACTTCCTTGTTCAGACGGGTACTGATCATCATACCTACGGCGCCCGTCACTGCACCGACGCCAATCGAGCCAAACGGCACAACGTCCGCCGCCCGAAGTCCCAGGCTTACGCCAATGGTTGCTACAGCTGGAAGGAGTGCCTTGCCAAGCCAGCGGCCATCCCTCTGCCTGCGATGTATACCCCTTCTCCTTCTCCGATGCTCTTCTCCGCCTATGTCCCTTCCGCCTGCAAGGAACTGGTCGAACCGTTCCTGTAGCTCATCGCTGTTGTCTTCATGACGTTCGACATGGGGAGTTATTACTGTCGTGGTAGCATCCCTGTTGGCACGATACTCGCGTAAGAGGCGGGGCAAAAACAGGTGATCGTACACACCAGAGGTTACTAAATCGCTCAGCTCCTGGCGCCTGCGTATCGCCCCAGCCAGTTCACCCAGCGAGAGGTTGGGGTCGCTAATACCAAGCGTTAGAGATGTTCGCACACGGGCTATATATAATTCTTCCCGCACATCTTCCGGTATTTCCGGCAGCGGCATGTGGTCGTAATATTCGAACACTTTGGCTGCAGTTGATAGTTGTTCGTATGTAAGATCGTCTGTTTCTTCGACAGTTTCTGGCCGCGAACTTTCGCCTGTAAGCACCCAGACGTCTGGTGACCGCGCACGGTAGAGTGGCCCGGCTTCGGTTTCGGCAAGCGACCGTCCATCAGCACCTACGTAAACCACGCCGCCGTCGCCAGTATCCATGCAGACGATTTGGTTGGCAACCTCTAAGAATGCTTGGAGGTTATCGGCTCCGATTTCTCCCCTTGCAAGTAATACAGCCTGCTGACGGACAAGCTCGTCAAACGGCGGCGGCCCTTCTGGCTGCGCCATTGCTATTTCGGGGGACATATCTACAACTGCCGATGGTCCGAGGCCAACCGTCTCGTGACTGCGCAGTGGTAAAGATGTTGTTGATGTCATAAGATAGCACCGCTTATGGTTCGGCCCCATTATCTATCTGGCAGGACGTCCGCGCAGTGGGATATTCAACACCCGCGGGCTAAGGCCGGAAATGCGGCGCCATGTCGCCGGCATACCATTTGAGAATGGCCAACTTGCGCGGCGTGTCGTAGTACGATTTTTCGGTGCCGTCGGGCAGATGAACAGTAACACTGTTGATTCCCCAGCGGCCGCAGTCGGGGTCGCCCCAGGTATCGACAGTAAGGCCATTCTCTCTGGCATGCCCGATTAATCGCAATAGCTTAGGTGTGGCTTCGGCCGGGCCTACGTGGTTGGCGGCGGCAGTCCACTCAAAGGGCTCGCCATTGTATTGATAAGGCTTGAGCATATCAAAGAATTCCTCGGTGTTGGGAGGCGGGCCTGCGGGCTGCGGGGCGGGTTCTGGCACGACAGGCGGCTGGACGATGTGATCCGGCGTGCGGTCGGCGAACTCGGCAATCGCCAATACTGCGGCCACACCGCCGAGGATGGCGGCCGTTCGCACGACCGCCCGCCTACGTGCGCCCTTTTCGGGATGGGCAAAAAAGGCGCCAATTGCCGCGCCGCCCGCATACCAGGCGCGGCGCAGCCAGGAAAACAACCCTGTTCTCTCTCTTTGGGCAGGCATGGGGGATGACACCTCCTCCGCCTGCTCTTCGGATGAAGCCTCTTCTGGCGAAGGCTGCAAAGACGCAGTCTGGCTATCGTCGTCTATGATGTGCCGCAACCTCCCCTGCTCCGGCACGCTCATTTGCGGTGGTGGTGTCTCTTGTTTTGGTGGTTCAGGGACTGCCGGCGGCGCAGGCTCGGGAGCCTCATGGCGCGGCGCATGCGGCACAGTAACCCCTTCTTCTGGACGCCAAACCGGCGCTGCCGCTTCCTCCCGGTCCTCCAAACGGTGGCGGCCGTGGTACGGCTCTTCGCCGGCCGGCGGCACGTAGTACAGCTGCGCCCTCAGGCTGTCGGCATACGCTTTGGCCATGGCCTGCCGGCCGATCGACTCGGCAATGCGCCGCTGCTGCGACTCTATGTGTGCATTAAGCTCATCTTCAGGGACCAACCCCTCCGAAAACAGGCGCGCACGGATAATAGCAAACTCTGCGTCATACTGCTCAAACATCTGCTGGTAGCGGTACTGATCTGCAGCACTGGCAAGCGCTTCCATCAACCCCTTGTCTAGTTGCTCCGCCGCATGCCGCGGCCGATACCCCTCTGCCCCACCACCTATACTGCTGTCGTTTGCTTCAGCCATACTAACCTCCTGCAGCGGTTATTTGCAGGGTATTTGTGTCTGATGCGCTTACAGCAATCTTTTCGGGAGCTAACCAGGCTATTACTATCGAGGATAGCGGCTCTTCACTTAAGAGGCAGTAAAATTTTCGAACAAGACTGGCGCAGATGCGGCTAATGATGATATGCTACCAAGGATGATTGTGTTAGGTATTGAGTCGAGTTGCGACGAGACAGCCGTGGGCATTGTCGAAGACGGGTACAAACTGCGTAGTAATACGGTGAGGAGCAGTGTTGACCTGCACGCTAAATACGGCGGCGTCGTGCCGGAAATTGCAGCGCGCAGCCACATTGAGGTAATTATTCCGGTGATTGAGCAGTCGCTCGAAGACGCCGGCCTCACTTGGGACGACATAGACGCCATCGCCGTCACGTACGGCGCGGGCCTGAACGGTAGCCTGCTTATCGGCGTGCTGGCAGCGCGCACGCTGGCGATTGTCAAGAAAAAGCCACTGTATGCCGCTAACCACGTCGTCGGGCACATTTACGCCAACTTCCTGACCGAAACTCGTCTTCCCGGCTACCAGATACGCTCGGCACAGCCGGAATTCCCGATGCTCGGCGTGATCGTGAGCGGCGGCCACAGCCAGCTCGCCCTGTGGCGCAGCCACTTCGATTACGATCTGCTGGGGCAAAAACAAGACAGATCGGAAGAG
>CALKHY010000202.1 GCA_937988795.1 uncultured Candidatus Saccharibacteria bacterium | reverse complement strand
GAGTTCAGACGTGTGCTCTTCCGATCTAGGACGTACGCCCAAAAACTGACGCCCAGCACGGCCGCAAAGTCACTATTCAGGCGGCGCAGGCGGATATACACCAGAACATTAAGTGCGACGAACACCGCCAGCCCGATTACACCCACCTCATAACCAATCTGAATGTAATAATTCTCGGTAAGCTGCCCGCCTTCTGGATTCCGGATAGATACCAGCCCGGCGGTGCCCGGTCCGTGACCGAACGGCTTGTCCGCGATGCCTTCCAACCCTTCTTTGGCCAGGAGCAGGTGCAGGTCGTTCGAATCCAGATCGGCCACTTGTTCGGTCGGCTCACTGTGCACTATATACCGCTGGAAAAACGCGGTATCGCGCAAGGCAACTGCCAGGCCTAAAATCACCAAGACCAACCCGGCAGCCACCGGCCAAAAACGCCGCAGCCAATGCAACACGATCCGGCCAAACCGCCACCATACAACCAAACCGAGGGCCAGGGCAGCCCCCAGCCACGCGCTGCGCGAAAAGGTCAAAAATATGGCTACCAAATGAAGCACCAGGGATAAAGCAAACATATAGCGAACACGTGGCTTTTGCTCCTTGAAAAGGAGTGTGAGTAGGGCAGCCGCCGGCAAAATCAGATATGCGCCGAGCGCGTTCGGCTCGCGCAAGGTAGACATAATGCGGGGTAGGTCAGGATTGTCCTCTATAAAAAATGCAGGTCGCGTGCCACGCTCTAGCCCATAGCCTAGGTGTGTCAATATGTCACTTGGTAAAAAATACTGCACAACACCTAGACCAGCCACGATGGTGCTGACGACTAATATAAGTTTAACGATTGAACTAAATGCGAACTTACCCGGATACAGCCGCATGGCACCATATCCCAACACCAAGAATGCTGGCAGACGCGTGTTGTAAACGATGCCGAGCAGCGCGCTTTCTTGATAAATATTCGAATTCAGCCACCAAAGCAAAATGTGAACAAACAAATACACAGCCGTCAGGCCGACTAACCACAGAAACAGCCTATCCCAAACTCGCTGCTGCCATACTAAACAAATTGTGAACACGACTACTATGGCCAAAAATACATCTTTTCCAATCTTCCATATCTCAAGACCGCCTGTGAGCAAACTCAAAGACTGCGCCAAAAAGACATGGAACGGCATGTATATGAGTAGTGTTAGTGCCGCCCATAGCGATATTCGACGCAAAACAATCATCAGGTATAATTATACAATCGATGAAAAAGCATATTGTTATTGATGCTCGTATCCGCCGCTCCAGCACCGGCCGGCCGCTTCACGAACTAGTTGAACATTTACAGAAATACGACCACAAAAACAGATACACCATACTCGTCCAACCGGACGACGGTTGGGAAATGACAAACCCCAACTTCACTACCCTCCCCTGCCCCTTCCCTCAATTTTCGCTCAATCCCCTAAACGAACTGCTCTTTGCTTGGCAACTCTACCGGCTCAAGCCGGATCTTATACATTTTGGCATGACCCAGCAGCCTCTGCTCTACTTTGGCAACATCGTCACCTTTACCCACGACCTGACCATGCTGTACCACGTACGAAAAAAGAGTACGGTGAATGGGCCGTACTGGCTACGCATAACACTGTATAAATTTCTACTATGGTGGAGCCACCGAAAGTCAAAGAAGATCATTACGTTCGCCCAAAAAACCGCCGAGGACATTGCAAAATTACACCCCTTCACCAAAGACAAGCTGGTAGTTATTTATGAAGCGCCGGGCGCAGCCATCGTGAATGCCAAGCCGGCCAAGCCCAAGTTTAATTTCGGCAAATATATCATGTACCAGGGCACCGCATTCCCGCACAAAAACCTGCCTCGGCTGATTGAGGCGTTCGATATTTTGCATAAAAAGTACCCCAAGCTCAACTTGGTGCTTGTGGGCAAGACCGAGAAGCACTACGAAGAACTGGCAGAACTGGCCAAAAAACATCCGTCGCACAAAAACATTATCTTTACCGGCTTTTTATCGGACGCCGAAAGCAAGTGGACTTTTCAACACGCTGAGCTATTTGTAACACCTACCCTCATTGAGGGCGCTGGACTAAATCCACTCGAAGCCATGGCCTGCGGCACGCCGGTGGTTGAATCTGGCGTCAGCGTCATGCCTGAGTATGCCGGCAAAGCCGCACACTATTTCGACCCATATGACCCCGAGGACATTGCCGCAAAAATCAGCGAGGTATTAGATAACAAGAAGTTGCGCGACAAACTTATTGCTGCCGGCTACAAGCAGATCAAAAAATACTCATGGGACAAGTTCGCCAAGGAAGTATTGGCGGTTTACAAATCACTTCTCAAAGAGTAGCAAGGCACTATTCAACAACCGGCTTTAGGACAACGCGGCGGTCCTTGCCTTCGCCGATGGATTCACTGACAATGCCCCATTCGGCGGCAACCTTGTGCACGGTGCGGCGATCGGCGGCATTCATGGGCTTGAGCTCCATTGGTTCGCCGGTCTCCTTGACCTTCTTTACCCAGGTTTCGGCAGTCTTGGCCAGGCGGCGGGCGCGCTGCTTCTTGTATTCAGCCACGTCAACGTTCACGCGAGTATACTCGAACCCCTGGTTCTTGAGCGCGCTCGACACCAGAAACTGCATAGCACGCATATTCTCGCCCTTCTGCCCGATCAAGAAACCGTTGAGGCGGGTCGAGGGCACTTCGAGCTCAATCACATCATCTTCGCTTGTTGCGTACACGTCGGTGTTAAGCCCGAAGAACGAGAGCAAGTCTTCCAGATATTTCTTGGCATACAGGATTGCTTCTTCCATTATGTATTCCTCCGCTTAGCAACTTTGCTGCCCTGGCGGCGGCGGTTCGGATCTTTCTTTTTAACAACCTCGCCTTCAACCACCTTCTTGCCGTCTTTAGCCTCAACAGCCGCCTCCATTTCCTCAACATCCTCACGGAGTACAATCGCCTGCTGGACCATCGCTACCAACCCGCTAGCCAGCCAGTACAGCGCCAACGCCGAAGGGAGATTAACGGTAAAGATGAAAATCATGGCCGGCAGGAAGAAGCGCATGCTGCGGCCGACCGAGGCGTTAACCTCGGCCTGGTCAGCCTGCTTGCCTTCTTTGGCATCACGCAAGATGTCGCGCAGGCGGCGAGCATCCTTAGTGTCGGGCGACAACTGCTTGCTCTGGTAGTACTGGGCTACGGCACTACCGACAACAATAACCATGGCCGGCCAATAGATACCGTTTACGCCCAGCGCGGCTTTCGTGAGATCCACTACGCCGAACAGTGTGGCGTCAAACTGGTCAATGTGGGTCGAGATGTACTCAATCCAAGGCAGGTTTTGGATAAAAGAATATGAAAAGGTTTCGACCTGCATCGGGTCTTTCAGGATTTTCTGCAACCCAGCATACAGACCAATCAGGATGGGTATCTGCAAAAGCAGTACGCCGAGCGTACCGAACGGGTTGATGCCACGCTCTTTATAAAGCTCCATCATCATGAGCGACTCTTTGCGCCGGTCGCCGGCAGCCTCTTTCTTGATGCGCTTCAACTCCGGCTGGATTTTGCGCATCACCTTTACCTGATGCAGCTGCTTCTTAATGAGCGGCCACATCAGAAGTCTGATGATGATTGTGAGGATAATGAGCGCCAAGCCAAAATTGTGCCCGGGCAAAATTCCGTAAATTAGCACCAATAGGTTAAAAATTGGCTGAACGATTAGCGCATTCCAGAGCTCACCCATCTACTTACTATTCTCCTTTTGTTCTATAATAGCACGCTTCCCCTCTGTTTCTGGTACATCGCGTATAACATTTGCCCGCCCAAGCAAATCTAAAACGATCCTCTGGAGTGTTGCATGGGGCATCCTGGCAACCTCATCGCCATACACACTAATCAATAAATCGTACGGCTCACTGATGAGGTCGGCATTCTTGCGAATAATTTCGTAGATGCGGCGGCGGATGCGGTTGCGCACCACTGCAGACTTATTGACCTTGCGGCCAACAACAACCGCCGCTCGCCACACTTCCTGGCGGTTATTGCGCACATATCGCAAGGTAAGCAGCTGACCGCGAACCGTCCGGCCTCGCTTGAGCACGAAGCGGAGACTGTTCCTGCCGTGAAACCGGTGCTTACTGCTTATCATTGCGGCCAACCCCCGGGGCTCTTACCTGGCCCCTTTTATTATTGCTGGTGTTAGGCCGTGAGCTGCTTGCGACCCTTGGCGCGGCGGCGAGCCAATACTGCACGCCCGGCGCGAGTGGCCATGCGCTTCAAAAAACCGTGCTCCTTAGCACGCTGACGTTTTTTGGGTTGAAAAGTTCGTTTTGGCATAGGTATCCTTTAAGACTTAAAGTAACCGGTGGTCAAAGAGTTTTACGGTCAGTCATTAATTATACAGCAAAACTTCCCGCTCCCCTCTTTTTGCGATTACTTTCCTTGTTTTTTAAACAATATTTACCCCACTAATTTTAGCAGGTTTTCCACATATATCCAAGTCTTGTCCACAGTTTTACAGATATGAGTGTTGATTGTGTATAAATCACCATCAAATTCCATCAGCCCATTTTTATGGTAAAAATATGTGGAAAAGTATGCAATTCTGTCGTATAGTCATGTGTATAAGGTTTTGTGAGAGAGGGTATGCAACAACCGTCCAGTTTGTGGCAGGCAGTATTGGGAGAAATAGAGCTGTCGATTTCACGCGGCAACTTTATTACCTGGTTTAAAAACACTGCATTGCTTAAACAAGACGAGGAACGCATCGTTGTCGGGGTACCAAACGTATTTATTAAGAACCAGCTCGAAAAAAAGTACCACGGACTGATCGTTGAAACACTTAAAAAAGTTGGTGCTGGTGAGCTGCAGGTTGAATACAAAATCCACTCCAACCTCACACCCTCTCGCGAAGAAGATCCGGTAGTACTAAAGCCGACGCCGGTAGCAGCCACCAAAACTGCGCCGCGCGTCCAAACGACAACCCCTCTCACCCACTCCTACCGCCAAGGGTTGAACGAACGCTACACTTTTGAAAACTTCGTGGTCGGTTCGGGCAACGAACTGGCGTACGCCGCTTGCCAGGCGGTGGCAGCCAACCCGGGCACCAAGTACAACCCACTTTTTCTATATGGTGGCGTGGGTATCGGCAAAACCCACCTTGGCCAAGCAGTTGGTAATGCATTATTAGCAGCCCGGCCAAACATTCGTGTAGTATACGTGACGAGCGAACAATTCCTGCAGGAATTTGTAGATGCGCTGAGATACAAGAAAACGAGCGACTTCACCAATCACTACCGCAGTGCCGATGTTTTGATTGTTGATGATGTGCAATTTATTGGCGGCAAGGAAAAGGCTCAGGAAGAGTTCTTCCACACCTTTAACACCCTGCACCAGGCTAACAAACAGATTATCCTGACCAGCGACAAACCGCCGCGTGACATTGCCGGACTCGAAGACCGCCTACGCTCGCGCTTTGCCGGCGGCATGAGCATCGACATGCAAACGCCAGACTTCGAAACCCGCTGCGCCATCCTAAAGATCAAAGCATCTTCACACAATGTCACCCTTCCCAACGACGTCACCGAATATCTGGCAACCCATATCCAAACCAATATCCGCGAACTCGAGGGTGCGCTCAATCAACTGCTGGCCTTTTGCGAAATGCGTGGACTGGAACCAAACTTGACGATTGCCACCAGTCTGATTGGCAGCAGCCAAACCAGACCAAAGCACATTAGCGCCCGCCAGATCATCGAACGCACCGCCCGCTACTTCCAGGTTCAGGTCGAAGACATCTTGGGTCCGAAGCGTGATAAAGACATCGTGATCCCACGCCAGGTAGCGATGTACATGTTGCGGAGCGAACTACACCTCAGCTTCCCAAAGATCGCCAAAGAACTGGGGCGGAAAGACCACACCACCGCCATCCATTCCATCGAAAAAATCGAGCGCGAAGTGCGTATCGATGCCGACCTTCGTGCCGCCATCTCTAGCATCAAGGGCAAACTGTATGCGTAAGCTAGAAGTAAGAATAAAGAATAAAGATGCAAGAAGATTGACCTCCAGGCGATCTTGTGCCCATACCATGGGGATCAGCTGTGCAAAAGCTATGTGGACGGCCGCAATAGCCAGTGGAAAACCACCCCAGACAATACACAGCAATTCACCACTCGAACAAAAAACGTGTGCAAAAACAACCATTTTTACGCCTCTAACCGACAATTATTCCCGACATTTCCCACAACCAGTTTTGTCCGGTTTTATCTGTTTTAACACACTTTTCCCCATAATCCACACGGACAATAAGTATAATAACTATTCATTTAATTAATGAGCAGAAAGGTCTGAGGAGAAAAACCGATGAAGCTGCAAGTTACCCAGGAGAACCTGAACAAAGCACTGAGTACCGTGGCCCGCGTTGCAAATACCCGGGGTACTTTACCTGTGCTGGCCAATGTGCTCATCAAGACGGTCGGCGGTCGTTTGAGTATTGCCGCGACCAACCTCGACATCGCCATTACGCATTACATCGGCGCCAAAGTATCTGAGGAGGGTGCGATTACGGTGCCCGCCCGGCTGATGCAGGATTTTGTGAGCAGCCTGCCGGCCGGGGTTATCGACCTCAAATTAGATGACTATAAGCTGAATATAGCCACCGATCAGTATCAGTCGGTTATTAACGGCGTATCGGCGGAAGAGTTTCCGGTGATGCCATCTATTAGTAAAGGCAAGACATGGAGCATTCCAGCCAGCGAATTCAAAAGGAGTCTGCAGCAGGTAGTGATTGCCGCCTCCAACGACGAGGCTCGCCCGGTCCTTACTGGCGTATATCTGCACACTGTTGACGGTAGTTTGTATATGGCTGCTACCGACAGCTATCGCCTAGCGGAAAAAGAACTCTTTAAAACAGACGAACAGATTAATTTGCTGGTGCCGGTTACCGCCATGAACGACCTGTTGCGCATCGTGAGCGACAGTGACGACGAAGTGCGCGTAACCAGTGATGACCAGCAGGTATTGTTCCAGGTAGGTGATGTGGAGCTGGTGGCCCGCCTCATTGAGGGTAAGTACCCCGACTACCGCAAACTTATCCCGCAAACATTTGAAACCACCGCCATGCTCAAGCGCGCCGACCTTTTGAATGCAACCAAGATTTCCAGCCTTTTTGCCCGCGAGAGCGCTGGCAGCATCACGTTAAACGTTGATGAGAGTACGCAAGAGCTGAGCATTCGGTCTGTGGCTTCGCAGCTGGGTGAAAACACCGCGCATGCTGCGGCCAAGGTAACGGGCGGCGGTTCCATTACGCTCAACTCCCGCTATCTGCTTGACGCCCTGAATGCCCTGTCAGGTGACGAGGTGAGCTTCTCCTTTAACGGCAAGCTCGAGCCAACAGTTTTGCGCGATCCGGCAAATGTCAGCTACACTCACATTGTCATGCCGCTCAAGAGTTAAAATAAAGGGATGATACGAAAGCTCCGGCTGCAAAACTTCCGGTCATATAAGGATGCGGTTTTTGAAATCGGGCCGGGTGTAAACATTGTTGTAGGGCCGAATGCCAGCGGTAAAACTAATTTGCTCGAGGCGGTCTTGGTGTTGGCGCACGGCAGTTCGTACCGTACCAAAGACGCAGAGCTTGTGTATTTTGGTAGCGAATGGGCGCGTTTGGATGCGGATGCGGTCGATGGCAAGCGCGTGGTCAAATACCAGTTTCAGGGCCCTGAAAAGATATCTAAAACGTTTGAAATAGACGACCATGCACTCACCCGCCTCACGCCGGCGCGCATGCTGCCCGCGGTGCTGTTCGAACCGAATCACTTGTTGCTATTAAACGGATCGCCAGATTTGCGCAGATCATTCCTGGACGACCTGCTTGAGCAGGCCAGGCCGGGATTTGGTGCAACGAGGCGTCACTACAAACGCGTGTTAACCCAACGGAATGCACTGCTCAAAAACAACCCGCACAATTTACGTGAACAGCTTTTTGTGTGGAATATCCGTCTGGGGGAATTGGGTGGACAAATTGTTCGGGAGCGAGTTGCGCTTATTGAACGCTTTGGGGCGCACGCCAGCGAGTTATACAGCAAGCTGGCCGATAAAGAGCACAAAATAGAGCTAATGTATCAAACTAGTTTTGATCCGAACAGTTACGAAACGGCGCTGCTACACAAGCTGGAATCGTCGGTTGAGCTGGATGTTGCACGCGGCTTTACTGCTTACGGGCCGCATCGCGACGATCTGGTGGTTCGTATAGACAGCCATCCGGTGCAGGATGCAGCATCGCGCGGCGAAGCTCGGACCATGGTACTGGCACTCAAAATTATGGAACTACAGCTATTAGAGGAGCTGTCTGGCAGGCGTCCCCTGCTCCTGCTCGACGACGTCTTTAGTGAGCTGGACAACAAACGCCGCCAGTCATTAACTGAATTTTTACAAAACCACCAAACCCTTATAACTACCACCGATGCGGATGTGGTGGCTGGTCATTTTGCCGACCACTCCGTTATATCAACGGTTCGCTAATACGGTGAAACAGATCGCCAAGAGAGTGTCAACTATACCTAGCCGACGATCTTAATAACTTCCTCGGCCACATTCATGGCCATGGCGCCGCCGTTCTGAGGTGCGGGAGCAACTCCGTACCGCTCCGCGAGGTCCAAGGAGGGCAGCTGGTGTAGCTGGACGAAGAGTATGTAGTCGCGACCGGGGCCGTTGGGCACGAACAGGGCGCGCCCGGCGGTTGCATCGCTAGGAGAAACCGGCTTGCCGTCACCAGAGAAATTGTAGTAGACGTCAAACCCGGGGAATCTTGGATCCTGAAGTGGTTCGACACCCTCGCTGGCGTACGGCGCAACGAAGTACTCGGGCTGCAGTTGTTCATTCATAGGGATCATAGTTACACCCAGCCTTCTCTTGGTTTCTGGACTGATGAAGAACATGGTGTTTTCGCCCAGAGCGCCCGGCGGCTCTGTATACTCGGGGTTAGTAGGGATTTTTGATCCAAGAGCCTCCTCGACAGCTGCCGCCAGGTCGCCGTGCCCGCCGCTTTGCAGCTCGCCGACCATGGCCATAAACCGTTCCAGAGGCGTTCCGGTTACAGCAGGTGCCTCTGGATTGCCGGGTTCCTGTGGAGTGTCTGGCGGGTTCGGGTCCGAAACACCTGGCGGCGTGTTACCCGGGTCGCCGTCACCTCGGCTTGCAAGATAGGCGACCCTGCTACTCCGACTGCAGCAACGGCTACAGTTGCAGCAGCGGCAGAAACTCTTCTGTTCCGCCGTGGCGGGCGCAGTCTGCTATAATCATCCACCACTCATCGGGGTTAACCCTGCCCTGACGTGTTCCTGTTTCTGTGCTGGCAGATAAACTGTTGTGTTTTGAGTCACGGACAGCTGGCATGTGTACGCTCCTTCTAACCCCTTAATAACCCAACCTGACTATTTTTCGATATCACATCATAGTATAGCGATATTTGCACATCCTTTATGTGATATTTTTCACAAGGGGTTTAACGTAGCGTGTTGACGACCCTGTATTTGTTGCGGTCAATGCCCAGTTCGTCCACCTTAGCGTCAATCCTGTCGCTGACCGATGCAACCACGTCCGGATTGTAGTCGTAGCCGCCGAGTGACGGTTGGAAGGACATTTCGCCGGCGTTTGGC
>CALKHY010000201.1 GCA_937988795.1 uncultured Candidatus Saccharibacteria bacterium | reverse complement strand
GATAGACTCGTACCCGTCGCCCGCGCCACATTGTATGTGTGTGCTTGGAATAAGCCCGTTCGCGAACAGGAAGTTAGCAACTTCCTCCACCCGATCCTCCACTGGCGCAAACGGATCCTTATAAAACCGCCCTCCCAATACCTCGGCCATGTGGAACGCGCTGACGATATCGGCACCAACTAACTGTTCGCGCACTGGCACCAACTCGCCGTTCGCCAAGTGCAGCGGACAACGGCCATCAGTACAGCAGGAATAACGTTTCTCCTCTTCGGCCACCTCTTCAATGCTCTCGAGTGCGGCAACGACAAGCTGCCACTGGCGGTCAGAGTCTGCATACTCATGTGGGGGCTGGATCTTGCCTACACCCCAGTCCATTGCGTCCGACAGGCGCATTGCCTTGAGATTACCAACACGGATTTCATCAGTTATTATAACTTCCGGAGCTGCGTGCATTTCCGTCCCTTCAAAACCCTCTAAGCCAACACTACCCATACTATAATACTCTCTCTCATAAACCTTAAATTTATTGCTTTTTACTATAAATGTATGTCGGAGATTATACTCCTTTGTTAGATAAAAATTAACTTTTAACTCTGTGACGAATATTGCTTTGGGGATATATGTGTACATGATACCGTTAGAGTGATGGGTGAGAGAGCGCAAAGATTGCCGAACCCCGAGAGAGACACCGTGGCAACGTGGCTGGCTGATTTAAATCCGGACTATATTCATAGCGAGGGCTGGCCCGAAATCAACAGGCGCTTTCATGGCTTGGTTATGGCCGTACGATCATATTTAAACCGTCACTACCCTAACCCTGACGAACGCAGGGCGGCGTATGATGGCTTTACGCTGGGAATTTTAGCCATGACCCATTTTGACGACGCCAGAACACTCGAAGAATTGCTCAATAGCCCGCCGGCCGACGAGCCGTCTTCGGCCGCACCGGTAGCTGACTAACCTCAGAGGGTAGACTACTGCCTGTGGTGGCGGCGTTTGAGGTCGGCGATCTGGAGGCGGACAGCCGAGCGGTCGATAAGCGCTTGGGCGTGCTCCAGTTCGACCTGGTTCTTGGCCTCTTTGCGCATACGCAGGGCTTCTTCGTGCGCTTTGCGAGCTTCGGCTTCGTTGACTTCTTCGCTTGAGGCGGCTTCGTCAACCAACACGCGCACGCTCTGAGCGCGAATTTCTACCACGCCGCCAAAGGTAGCAAAATGCTCCAGGTGATGGTCCGGGTCGCCCTTAGTACGGCGCACGGTGATTACGCCCGGCACGAGCTGGCTAAGCAGCGGCTCATGCCCGGGCAACACCGTAATCTGGCCGGAAGCCGTAGGCAGGACAACCGAATACACTTGCCCCTGGGACTTCACGCCGTCCAGTGTTACTAATTCAAAATTCATCTTTCTTAAACTCCGAATATAGCTCATTATGCGCCCGTGGATCAGGATCGGTAGGCAAACCGCTTATCTCGGCCTCACCTGCTACAGCAGTGCTGCCAACTTCATGCGGTTGATCTTCAAGCAACCGATCAATTTCGTCCAGAAGCTCACTAGCCCGTCTGACTACTTCACCGGCACGAAGGGCGCCGACTGGTTGCATACCGATGGATTGCGCTACTTGCTCAGAGGTGCGCCTCGCCATACTAGTTATCCTCGCCAGGCAGGGCGGGCTTGACCAACCCGACGACTGCCGCACCGCTCTGTATTAACCGGTCAACTATTTTGGGATCCATTGCGACTGGTTTAGGGCTCTCAACATTAGGATTAACAGTAATCCCATCAAGAGATGCTACATAATCTTCGTAGCGCTGCGGATCCCCGAATAGTTTGTCGAACAGTCCCATAACCTTATTTTACCTCACTAATATCGCCCTTCATGTAGAAGGCGCTTTCGGGCTTGTTGTCGTGCTTGCCGTCCAGGATCTCGCGGAAGCCCTTGATGGTGTCCTTGAGGCTGACGTACTTACCTGGGTTGCCGGTAAAGACTTCGGCCACGTGGAACGGCTGGGTCAGGAAGCGCTGTAAGCGGCGGGCGCGGGCCACGGTCTGCTTGTCTTCGTCGGAAAGCTCGTCCATACCCAGGATGGCGATGATGTCCTGCAGGTCCTTGTAGCGCTGCAGCACACGCTGAACTTCGCGGGCAACCTCATAATGCTCCTGGCCGACGATTTCGGGGTCGAGAATGGTCGAGCTTGAGTCGAGCGGGTCGACGGCAGGGTAGAGACCAAGGTCAGTCAACGCACGGTTCAGCACGATGGTCGAGTTGAGATGTGCGAAGGTGGTTGCCGGAGCCGGGTCGGTAAGGTCGTCGGCCGGCACGTACACCGCCTGGATAGAGGTAATGGAGCCGGTCTTGGTCGAGGTAATGCGCTCCTGCAGAGCACCCATTTCCTGCTGCAGGTTCGGCTGGTAACCCACGGCCGATGGCAGGCGGCCCAGGAGAGCCGACACCTCGCTACCAGCCTGGGT
>CALKHY010000200.1 GCA_937988795.1 uncultured Candidatus Saccharibacteria bacterium | reverse complement strand
GCTCTTCCGATCTGGAAGATGGTAATTTGCGAACGGGCGGCGGTGCTTGCAATAGCCAGACGTCCGTCAAGGCCGTTTTCTGTCAGCCACTCAATAAACTCTACCGCTCCTGCTACCGGTTTGCCGTGTTCTCGAAGGACGGCCTCATACAATTCTTCTTTACGTTTCGCAATTTCCAGGAGCAGCGGATGTGTTGGATCGAGGTTGCTGTCAGGCACTACGCCGGCCCGGAAAAGTATGTGCCAAACGCCCCATTCCAGTGAGTGCACCGGCGCTTCCAAAAAGCCCCGATAATTTTCCTCGGGCGTAATGGCTAGCAGCGCCGGGAGACTGTGGCGCTTGCCGGCCTCGCGGAGGGCCTGTAAGCGCGAGACGGCGTGCAGGTGGTTTTCGTGGTTGCCAACATCGAGCAATGTGTCGTCTAGGTCAAAGATAACCCCTGCGACATCAGAAAGTGAAATCATGGTGTAAGTATAGCATAGCGGATAGCGCCGAGCGTCCGTCGGGGGTATACTAGGAGGGCAGGAGGAGGGAACAATGCGTTTGCTATCATCATTCATCAAGCCAGTGCACGCCCATTGTGATTTGCCATGCGGAGTATACGACCCGGCGCAAGCCAGGATTGAGGCACAGAGCGTTAAGGCCATCATGGAGAAGTATCCGGGGCTGGATGACCACAACAAGACACGCGCCATTATCATTAAGGAAGAGCGCGCCGAGCTGGTAAAGCATCACCTGATGGTGCTATGGGCCGATTACTTTAAGCCGGAGCATCTGGAGCAGTATCCAGATTTGCACGACAAATTCTGGAAGACGATCAAGCAGGCCAGCGAATGCAAGCGCAGTCTGGATCCAGCTGTGGCACAAAAACTTTTGGACATGATTGATGAGATTGCTGCGATTTTTGCAGAGACCAAGAAGGCGTAGGCTGTTTGCGCTGAGAAAGGTGATGGGTGGCAGCATGCTGCCGTTGCTGACTCCCGGCAGCATCGTGCTGGGGGTGTGGCCGTTTCGGATTGCCGTTGGCGACGTGGTGATTATTCACCACGCCGGTTTGGACAAAATCAAGCGCGTCACCGATATGCGCGGCGATGAAATATTTTTGACGGGGGATAATTCCTTACACAGCACCGACAGCCGAGATTTTGGCTGGCTGAAGCGCAGTGTGGTTATAGCCAAGGTCATCTGGCCGAACGTAACGCACAGTAAGAAGTGAGGGGTCCGTTTTAAGTCGCGCTGCTGTCAGGGTTGCGGCAGAGTGTCCGCTGGCGAGGCAAGAGAGATGGGGCCGGCGTAGGCAGCCAGAAAATCTTTGGCCTTAGCCTGTTCTTCGAGTGTTTTTTGGACGACGCGGTCGATGCGGTCTGCGAGCTTGAGTATAAGATTATCCGGCGCCAGCAGTCGGCTGGCACGGGCGTTCATGCGGGCGAGCGCAGTATGCCGGGTGATTATTTGGCAGATGGATGGCAGCGTGACGTTCCAGAACTGTCGCTGCATGCCGGGCATGAGTTGGCCTAAGCGGTGCGTGCCGGGCTTGACGCCTGTTTCGTGCAGTAGTCTGGAAACAACATAGGTGATAATGCCGGTGCGCAGGTCCTGCTGCCAGTCATGCATGTCGTCGTTGAGCTGCCGGGCAGCGATGTAGTGTCGGAGCGCCAAGCTGATGTGCCTGATGCGGCGGTCGTTTAGTCGCATGCCTGAGGCGGCCAGTACCGCCAGCGGTGTGAGCGTATGGCCGAGTGAACGGTTGGACAGGTCGATCGTGCGCGTGTAGGGCGGCAGGGCGTCGAGAGTGATGGTGTCGCCGTCGACTCTGGCCCGGCAATATTTGAGTTCCCAGGCGTTAGCATTGTCTACGACATCGAAAACGTCTGCAGTAAACTTCTGAAACGCGGCATTGTCCGGCAGTGCCAGGCGGAAGTGCTCCACGGAGTACCTCAGCGCCGCGTTGGCGGCCGACAATGCTTGCGGGTCGCCCTCGTTGTCCAGAAAGTCGTCGTAGATAGTGTAGGCCGTCCAGCCGTACAGGTTGGCGGCACCAAGGCGTACAAAGAGCTCGGACGGCGCCGGCAGTGGTTTTTTTAGCGACTGGTTAAAAAAGTGGGCGAGCAGTGCAATTTCCTGGTCGGTGTCATTGACTAGCGTGCGCCGGAGCGCATTCCAGGTTTGTGCGCGCAGCACCGGAGGAACGGGTTGCAGATCGTCTCGGATGCGGCTGACGATTTGTTTGTGAAGCTCGTCCGCGTATTCATCCTGCCGTTCGGGTGGCGAGGTGCGTTGCCTGCGGGACGGGCGGCGGCATGCAGACAGCGCTTCGACGGCAAAGGCTGTCGTCAGGGCTGGTGCGCCGCTGTAGTGCGTCTTGTTATTAATGGCAGGGTCAATACAGAATGCTTCGGCCGGCCAGGAACCG
>CALKHY010000199.1 GCA_937988795.1 uncultured Candidatus Saccharibacteria bacterium | reverse complement strand
CAAGCAGAAGACGGCATACGAGATCGATGAAAATGAAACAACAATTACACTTACAGAAAACCTAATTCAGCTTAGCAACTCCCTGCTTAGTGACAAACTTCCCCAATACATTGAGGGAGAAATTCGGCCCGTACCACAAAGCGTAACCGGTCGCGACGTATCATATTCGAGGAAACTTACAAAACAAGACGGAGTTATCAACTGGTCAAAATCTGCTGAAGTTCTCTCTAGAGAAGTCCGCGCTTTTAGTGCATGGCCAAAGAGCAGAACAGTGCTGACCGGCAAAGATGTAATTATCACAAAGGCTCATGCCGTACCGGGCAACACACCGGGCAAGAAACCCGGCGATATAGAAGAATCGGTCATTAACGACGGCATTTTAATGGTAGAAACAACAGACGGCAGACTATGCATTGATGCACTTAAACCGGCCGGCAAACCAGAAATGACCGGCAAGGCTTTCCTTGCCGGCTACAAAAACCAATTACTGCAGGCTAATTGAATGCGGGCGGCGGGGGCGGAGGTGGTGGTGGCGACGCAGCCTGCCCGCCCCAAGGATCACTGGGGGGCTGGGGAGTCTGCGGCTGGCCGAACTGCTCAAACTGTTGCGCAGGCTGGCTCGACGGCATCTGTGGCTGCGGCTGCATCATAGTGTCATTGACACCCTGCCATGCAGGTGGCTGCGTCACTCCCGCCTGCTGCGGCTGTATAGGCTGTCCGACGGGGTCTGCGCCAGCATCTGCTGCCTGAACATCTGATTGAGCTTGTGCCTGGGCCTGTTGTTGGTTGCTCGCTGCCAATATCTGCGGCGCTACTTCGCGAATTTCTTTCTTAAGATTCTCAAACTCCTGAGCGACGACGTCTTTGTAGTTGGGGAAATTGGTCTCGAGCCATTTCAGTGCACCAGCCTCGTCACTCCTGTCGATAAACTGCTCAAACTCCGTGAGCTGGGCGTCACTCATCTGCTCTGCCAGTTTCATGCCCACGCGCATTTCGAGCGTTTCGTAGATATGTGCGAGAAGCTTCTTCTTTTCTTCGGCCGGAAGTGATGCCAAGCCCAGTTCTTGTAGTAGATCGTCGTCGAGTTTAATCATAAAATATTACCTTCTTACCACACCATTGTAGCACGTCGAGGTTTGATTTCTAGAGCTGACGGGTAACAATCTCGCGAGTAAAGACCTCTAAGCGGTCTCCTTCCTGTAACTCCACCCTAGAGGAAAGTTTCAATTCTACGCCACACATTTCGCCCTCCAGCACCTCCTTGGCGTCTTGGGGCCCGCGCTTTAAGTTAGTTACTTCCGCTTCGGCGAGCACTTCATCACCGCGTACGATTTTGGCAAATGCCGGCACTACCAACCGCCCTTTTGTGACCTCGCCTCCACATATAATTTCCGTCTTCGTTGTTCTAAATACAGCACGAACAACCAAACGACCAGCTTCAGTCTCGACCACTTCAGGAGCTAATAATTTACTCAGCTCCTCCTTAACATCGTCGATCAACTCATAAATTACGTTGTACAAACGGATCGGAACCTTGTCACGAGCCGCCAGGCGCTTAACGTTCGTCGGCGCAGTGACGTTAAAGCCGTAAATAATAGACCCGCTGCTGGCAGCAGTACGCACGTCATTCTCGCTGACAGCGCCAGCACCGGAGCTAACAATACGTACAGCCACCTCTTCGGTATCGAGCGCCTTGAGACTATCGGTCACGGTAGTCAGCGAACCTTGCACGTCTGCTTTAATTACAACATTTAGCTCTTTTACTTTCTTGCTGCGATTGATGATATGGATGAGATCACTGCCGGTTATAGTACCCTGTGCTCCGTTGCTTTGTTTTCGCAGCGCCACCTTTTCTGCCTGGGCTCGTGCTGTCTTTTCATCCTTTACAACACTAAATTCATCTCCAAACTCAGGCAACGCCTTAAAGCCCGAAATGATCACGGGCGTTGACGGACCGGCCGACTGAATCGGCTTACCGTCTGTCGTTTCAAGTGTTCGCACTTTGGCATATGTTGCGCCTGCTACCACAAAATCGCCGAGTTTTAAGGTCCCTTCCTCTACGAGCGCGTTCGCGATCGGGCCTTTACCTTGCTGTACGTGCGCCTCGATAATAAGCCCGACAGCGTCACCCTTCGAGACTGCCCGGAAGTCCTCTACATCGCTCACAAGCAGAATCATGTCGAGTAAATTATTGATGCCTACCTTTGTCTTGGCGGATACCTCTACCGCAACAGTATCACCGCCCCACTCTTCCACTAAAAGGTCCTGTTCGGCCAGCTGCTGTTTGACGCGGTTAGGGTCGGCGTCTTCTTTGTCGATCTTGTTGATGGCAACAATGATCTTCGTGCCGGCCTTGCGCGCAAAACGAATAGCCTCAATCGTTTGTGGTTTCACGCCATCGTCGGCCGCCACCACAATAACAGCAATGTCGGTCAAATGCGCCCCGTGCTCACGTATGGCCGCAAAGGCTTCGTGGCCAGGTGTATCCAGGAATGTAATCTTGCGATCATTATGCGCAACCTGATAGGCCGAAATGTGCTGTGTAATGCCGCCAGCCTCACCTTTTGCAACCTGAGAGCCCCTGATAGCATCCAGAAGGGTAGTTTTGCCGTGGTCTACATGGCCCATAACGGCCACTACCGGCGGACGCGGCTCGGCGCCGTCCCCAGCGACGCGTTTTTCGCGTACTGGCAGGGGCACCGATTGCGGCTTTTTGGTCAGCTGCACATCCAGTCCGAGCTCATCGACAATAATCTGGGCTGTATCAAAATCGATGCGCTCATTCACTGTCGCCATGACACCATTCTTAAACAGCTCAGTTATCAGGCGAGTAACTGGGATGCCCAGCTTGTCGGCAAGGGTGCCGACGGTAATCATGTCTTCGATTTCGATTATTCTGCTCACGTCGACACTCCTTTCTGCCGCCCTTTCGCGGCCTTTAACGATTACATGCTATTTAGCGCTTTTAAGACTTAAAGCAATCTTGCGGGCCTCGGTGTCGATGTCCAAAACCTTGAACTGCTTCTTTTCGTTGAGTTTGAAGATCTGCTGAGGATCAACAGTCTCGTCGTCGCTCATCTCAGACACGTGCACCAGCGCCTCAACGCTCGGGCTCAGCTGCACGAATGCGCCAAACGGGGTGATACGAGTGATCTTGCCCTCAACAATGTCACCCTTCTTGAACGCCTTAACTTCCTTGAGCCACGGATCCTCGGTCATTTGCTTAAGACTGAGGCTCAAGCGATCCTTGTCAATAGCAATAATCTTAGCCCTGATCGTCTCGCCAACCTTGACGTAGTCGCGCGGGTCCTCGACGCGTTCCCAGGAGATCTCCGAGATGTGAATCAGGCCTTCGATGCCCTGAACGTTAACAAAGGCACCGTAGTCAATCACGCCTGTTACAACACCCTCTACTACGTCGCCGACCTTGAGCTTTTCAAACAGAGCCTGTACGTCGTCCTTGACGGCCTCCTTTTCGGAGAAGATCAGCTTATTGTCCTTCCGGCTTACATCCAAAATGCGGACGCGAATCGGCTTACCAACCAATGCATTCAACTTCTGTAGAATTTCGTCCTTATCAGCGCCAGAAACGCGCGGATAGTGGCCGGCAGCTAGCTGCGAGACCGGCAAGAAGCCGCGGATGCTCTCCAGCTCCACGAGCAAGCCGCCACGGTTGGCGTCGTACGGGGTTACCTCAATGATTTCCTGAGCGTCAAACATGCGCTTCAGCTCGTCCCAACCCCGATCCTTAGCAGCACGCTTGGTGCTAAGCAGCGCATACCCCTCGTCCAGCTCGGGGTCGATGACGCTCACGGTCACCGTCTGACCTGGCTCAAACTGCTGGCCGTGGCCAATCTCGCGGCGCAATACAACGCCTACACCGCGAGCGCCCAGGTCAACCCAAACCTCGTGCTTTTTGACGGAGCTAACGACGCCCTCGAGAACGTCACCCGTCTCCAGTTTCTCGATGTCACTGCTCGCTAGCAGTTCATCCATTGTGACAGTAGTATTCTTTGACATGTCTCTTGCATGCCTCCTTCTGATGTATTTCTGCGGGCGACCATCGTCAGGCCACCGCTAGATTATTCTCATTATACCTCTTTTAACACCTATGGTCAAAGGTGAACGTAGAAACGCTCGGCGGTAACATGGTAAACTGGAGGCAATATGTATCTAGCTATAGATATTGGGGGTACAAAAACGCTTGTTGCGAGCCTCACAGACGAGGGGGTTATCATTGAACGGCTCAGGTTCGAGACCCCTAAAGACTACAGTGAATTTATCGCAAATCTAACTAGGGTTGTTGATCAACTAACAACAAAAGAATTCGTTGCGTGTGGTGTCGGCGTGCCCGGTCGACTGGATCGCGAAAAAGGCATTGGAATCGCGATGGGCAATTTACCCTGGCACAATGTGCCCATTATGCAAGACGTGCAAAATATAGCTCACTGCCCGGTCGTCATTCACAATGACGCCAAACTTGCCGGCCTCTCAGAGGCAATGCTGCTCAAAAACGAGTATAGTCGTGTATTATTTGCAACGATCAGCACCGGCATCGGTGTCAGCCTAATTACTAATCAGACTATCGACCCCGCCTTGGCCGATGCGGAGGCTGGCAAAGCGCCAATACTGCGCGGTGACAAAATGGTGCCCTGGGAGGATTTTGCCTCTGGCCGAGCCATCGTCAATCGGTTCGGCAAACGGGCCGCCGACATCCATGACGAAGCAACCTGGAAGATCATCGCCCACGATATAGCCATAGGACTCATTGACTTAATTGCAACAGTACAACCTGAAGTTGTCGTCCTCGGAGGCAGTGTAGGCAGTCATCTGGATCGTTTTAAGAGCTTCCTCGAGGAAGAACTCAAGAAGTTCGAAACACCATTAATCCCGATACCACCCATACGGCCAGCCCAGAGGCCTGACGATGCAGTACTGTATGGTTGTTATGACCTGGCAAAGAGTGTCTATGGAAAAGCTGATTAAAAAGCTGCGTGCCGACTATCCAGATCTAGTTTTCAAGCCTGGCTTGGCATGCTGCTGGTCGCCCGAATATGGCGAAATCCTGTACGAAAACTCCGGAAAGGCGCACAGTATTGAGGGCCTGCTCCACGAACTGGGTCATGCCCGCCTTGAACACAAGGGCTACGTGAGTGACCTGGAGCTTCTACAAAAAGAAGTAGACGCCTGGGAGGAGGCCAAGCGTTTGGCCAATATGTATGACGTCCCCTTTAGCGAAGACCACATGCAAGACTGCTTGGACACGTACCGCGATTGGATCTATAAGCGAAGCACCTGCCCTCAATGTTTAAGCACTGGTATACAGAAAGACGAACACCACTACCATTGCCTAAATTGCTCTCATATATGGGGCGTTACGGCGTCTAGGTTCCGTCGCCCGTATCGCAGGTCAAAAAAATAAGGGCCTTATAAGGCCCTTATTTTAGAGAGGCGCTTTACTAAGCAGCCTTCTTGGTGCGGCGGGAAATGCGACCGCCTTTCTGGCCAGCAATGCGGGCCAACTCGCGGTTAGCGTAGAAACCGCCAGTGCGGCTAGCCTTGCCGCCGAGGGCACCGATCTTGGCGTAGAAATCAGCGCCGTACTTAGCCTTGTTGGTTGCAGCGGCAGCCTTGCCGCCAGCCTTGGTTCCAGCCATGGTTTTTTCTCCCTTGTCTTAACTCCGCATTCGTCCTCGGAAACAAAAAGGGCTCGGAATCATTATCCGAAACCCTCTAGTTTCCTCACGAAACTATGCTTATGTTATCATGGTATTGTGCTAATGTCAATAGTAAAAATAACCGTTTTTCAGATAAAAATCCATCGTTTTGAGGGCGAAACAAGAAACAGAAATACTTTGGCACGGCCGAGAATGCGGTAAACACAAAAGAAAACCTCTCCTATTCGGAGAGGTTTTCTATAATTCGGCACCGTGCTATTTTCCCAGGGGTGAACCCCCAGTATTGTAACCGCTGCGAGGCTTAACTTCTGTGTTCGGCATGGGAACAGGTGTTTCCCTCGCGCCATGGGCACCGAAGCAGCGCCACCTCGTAAGGTGATAAGCGCTGCTCCGGCGTCCATAGCCGGTGCTACTTAAAATTGTGAAAGCACTAAAACAAACGTGGTGTTGTGTAAAAAACTATATGACGAACACCAATAACTAGTCAAGCACACCTCTCACCCTTGCCAGCAAGCTGGCCGGATAAGAGTACGTAAAAAGTCGATGGGGCTATTAGTACGCTTCGGCTCCATGTGTTGCCACACTTCCACCTTGCGCCTATCAACCTGATGGTCTTTCAGGGCCCTCGTAGGGAAATCTAATCTTGAGGTCAGTTTCACGCTTAATATGCTTTCAGCGTTTATCTGATCCGTACATAGCTACCCAGCAATGCCGTTGGTACGACAACTGGTACACCAGCGGTACGTCCACCCCGGTCCTCTCGTACTAGGGGCAGATCCTCTCAAATTTCCTAACGTCCACAGCGGATATAAACCGAACTGTCTCACGACGTTCTGAACCCAGCTCACGTACCTCTTTAACCGGCGAACAGCCGGACCCTTGGGACCTGCTCCAGCCCCAGGATGAGATGAGCCGACATCGAGGTGCCAAACAGCGCCGTCTATGTGAACTATTGGGCGCTATAAGCCTGTTATCCCCGGGGTAACTTTTATCCGAAAGCGCTGCCGATACCACACTCATGTACAAATGTACGGACAGCGGCAAACTTGCTCCGACTTTCGTCCCTGCTCGGCTTGTAGGCCTCACAGTCAAGCTGGCTTCTGCGTATACACTATCAGTTCGATTTCCATCCGAACCTAGCCAACCTTTGAACGCCTCCGTTACTCTTTAGGAGGCAACCGCCCCAGTTAAACTACCCGCCAGACACGGTCCCCTTACCGGATAACGGCAAGGGTTAGATCCAAACCATAACAAGGGTGGTATTTCACCGTCGACTCCACCTACGCTAGCGCGTAAGCTTCGCAGTCTCCCACCTATCCTACACATGTTATGGCCCGGAACAATGTCAAGCTGTAGTAAAGCTCCACGGGGTCTTTTCGTCCTGCTGCGGACAGACGGCATCTTTACCGTCAATGCACTTTCACCGAGCTCTTCGTCGAGACAGTGCCCATGTCATTACGCCATTCGTGCGGGTCAGAACTTACCTGACAAGGAATTTCGCTACCTTAGGACGGTTATAGTTACCGCCGCCGTTCACTGGGGCTTCAGTTCAAGCCGTGAAGCTCTCCCCTTAACCTTCCAGCACCGGGCAGGCGTCAGCCCCTATACATCCACTTTCGTGTTAGCAGAGACCTGTGTTTTTGGTAAACAGTTGCATGGGCTCTTTAGCTGCGGCCCTCACGAGGAGGGCAGGCCTTATCCCGAAGTTACGGCCGCTGTATTGCCGAGTTCCTTGACGAAGAATCACTCGTACACCTTGGTCTTCTCGACCTGAGCACCAGTGTCGGTTTGCGGTACGGACGGCGTTACACACATGTTTGGTAGCTTTTCCTGTCGGCACCTTCATCAGAATTCGACCGAAAGGTCGTTTCATTCCCAGCTATTTCTTCTGGTTAGACGGATATAACCAAGAATCCGCTCCGACTAATATGCCGCGCACTCCAAACTAATGTAACACCGGTACGGGAATATTAACCCGTTGTCCATCGCCTACGCTACGCGCCTCGGCTTAGGACCGACTAACCCTGGGGCGATTACCGTGGCCCAGGAAACCTTGCTCTTTCGGTGGGCAGGATTCTCACCTGCCTTGAGGTTACTCATTCCAGCATTCTCACTTGATAACGCTCCACCAGACCTCGCGATCCGACTTCAACGCGATATCAACGCTCCTCTACCGCTCCTAGTAAACTAGAAGCCCGCATCTTCGGTGCTATGCTTAGCCCCGTTACATTTTCCGCGCAGGATCTCTTGACGAGTGAGCTGTTACGCACTCTTTAAATGAATGGCTGCTTCTAAGCCAACATCCTCGTTGTTTAAGAAATCCCACCTCGTTTCCCACTTAGCATAGACTTGGGGACCTTAGATGGCGGTCTGGGCTGTTTCCCTTTTGAGCGACGAGCTTAGCCCCGC
>CALKHY010000198.1 GCA_937988795.1 uncultured Candidatus Saccharibacteria bacterium | reverse complement strand
AGAGCAGTTTGCCCGCCACTACCAGGTGCAATTGGAGGTTGTCATTGGTGGCAAATTCGGCCCGGTGTTGAGCCATCCGGCAGGCTTGCGTGCCGCATTGTTGTCTTTGGGCTTTGCACTGGTTGAAGCGCAAGCCGCACAAGATCTTAAGGGGCCGCGCCGCGTGGTCTTGGCAACGCACCGCACGCCTTTGGGCATCGTGACCGGTGTGTATGGCCAGTACGAGGCGTTGAGTGCTGCGCGGTGGCGTGCCGCGCTGGGTCTCGTGGGCAAAGCGCGCCAGCCGCTGACCAACCTTATGCCGGGTAGCGGGGCAGGGCTGTTCGTGGCAGACACGATTATGCGATCCATGAATACCCGCCTGAGAGTGGGGCGGTACCTCCGGCAAAGCGGGCTCGCCGCCACACTCCAGCCAAGCCAGCAACTTAGTTTTGTATAAAATTTGTATCCATGGCACATATATTGTTAATTGAACCTAACACCTTACTCGCGGAATCGTACAAACAGGCGCTTGTGCACGCTGGTCATACTGTTGCCCGTGTCAGTGGCGCCCAAGCGGGCATTGACGCGGCCGACGAGCGAACGCCGGATCTCGTGATAACCGAGCTGCATCTACCAGGGCACAGCGGTATTGAGTTTTTGCACGAGTTTCGTTCGTATACCGAATGGATGCGCATACCAGTCGTTCTTAACACTGTGCTTACTGCCAGCCAGATAGCGCCGGTCGTTGAGGCCTTACACCGCGACCTCGGCATCCGCGAAGTGCTGTACAAACCCCGCACCAGCCTGCAGGATCTTGTCCGCATCGCCCGCGAATACAGTACGATACACCACAAGCCATGAACCAGATAGTTACCGAAGGTATCATTTTAAGCCGCACTGACTTTGGCGAAGCCGACCGAATCCTCACGCTGCTCACGCCAGACCAGGGCAAGCTGCGCCTGATGGCCAAAGGCGTGCGCCGCGTTAAATCCAAACTTGCTGGCGGCATCGAGCTGTTCAGTGTCAGCAGCATCACGTTCGTAAAGGGCAGGGGTGATATCAGTACGCTCGTCTCCGCACGGTTGGTCAAACACTATAGTCATATCGTCGAAGATCTCGACCGCACCATGCTCGGCTACGAACTTATCAAGCAACTCAACAAGGCGACAGAGGACCACCCGGAACCGGCTTATTTTACGTTGCTAAAGGAGGTATTCGAGGCGCTTGACGATTT
>CALKHY010000197.1 GCA_937988795.1 uncultured Candidatus Saccharibacteria bacterium | reverse complement strand
TGAACGTGATGAGCGGGCCTGGATCGCCGGGTCTGAGCGGTTTTTTGTCGAGCACCGCCAGCGCGGTGATGATCTTGGCTAAACTGGCTATGGGCACCGGCTGGTCATCACCGCCGGAGCTGGCCACAACACCATATTGCGCCACGCCGAACGCTGCCTGGCCGTAAGCTGGCCACGGCAGCCCGACCGCCTTCATTTGCTCGACAAGCGCATTCTTTTCGGCATCTTGTGTGGAAAGCACGGAATGGGATATGACGGCCTGCCCGTCGTTTAAAAAGGACATTGGCAACGCATGCAGCGCGGCTGCCGCGGCCACTGCCAGCAGCATCACAGTAGCAACCAACCGGCGCTTGCGCCTGCGGTGACGATGGCGATAGCTTCGGCTTACTCTATAGCTTCCCATGCATCTCTAATAAAAGTATACGGAACAATGTATTGCTATGAAACGCCCAGCAGCCATTACTCTTTCGCCGTTCGGCTGACCGTACGGTGTTTGGCAAAGAAGTTCCACAGCGTTTCGGTTGCGTTTAAATCAGTCGATGGCGAATCAAACCCGAGGAGCTTGCCCGCTTCCTCGGAGGCTTTGGAGCCGGGCCACTGATGGCCGGCTCCGTCGATCACGATAAACACCACGTCTCTGTCTTCCGCGCAGGTTGCCACCGCCTTTCTAATAACTCCGGTAATGGCAACTGTCGAGGGCGCGCAATTATTCACCTTGCGCCACATGCTCATGAGATCAGGAATGGACGGTATGCGCGCTTCGGCAAGGTCGGCGAGCCAACCGTCCCGGTTCTCACCAACGCTACCCAAACCGCCTCCGTACGGGAAGATGTTGTCCTCCTTGCCGTGGATATGCATCACCGAAACCTTATGCGGATTCGGACACTCACCGAATAGTGTTGCCGACACGACGCCTACGGCCGCAAAGATATCGGTGTCACATGCCAGGCGGTATGCTAGTGCGCCGCCATTTGACATGCCAGCGACGTATATGCGGCCCATATCAATGGCCGCTTTCTTCTGGATGTCGCTGATCATGCTCGTAATAAACGCCACGTCGTTCACATTGTCTCTGGCCGGCGGACCGCAGCAGCGGTCACTCACCGCCCAGGCACGATTCAGGCCGTCAGGATACGCCACAATAAAGCCATACTTGTCCGCCAGCTCGTTCCAGCCGTACGCTTTCTCGGCCTGCTGGCCGGAGCCAAGCGCGCCATGCAGCATCACCACCAGCGGCACCTTGCCGCCGGGCAGCGACTTTGGCACATACGTCTGGTACGCGCGTTCGCGCTGGTCAACAACAATCGAATGAACAGACTGGCCGGCCGCAAGATCATCCTTTTGCACCGCGTACACAACCCATGCAACCGTAAGCAGCACCAGTGCGCCGGCAGCCAAACCCCATCCCCAATTTACGCGCACGCGCGTCTTCATACGACCAGTATACAACGCGCGCCGCGATTCACCATTATCGTTTAGCCCAAATTAGACTCGTTCACTTGCGGCACAATCTTTGACCGCGACATAAAGGGCTGCCACACCAGGCACATCAGCGCAATAATACCGGCAATGGCTGCCGCCATAATAAACGGACCATTCGCCCCGAACCAGGCAACCAAAAAGCCGAACGACAGCTGCGCCAGGGCGCTGCCACTGTCGCCCGCAACGACAAAGATAGCGGAGGCCTGCTTGGTTTGACGATCGTCAACGCTATCGAACGCTAGCGCCTTAATGGCCGGCGACGTACCCCTTGCAAAGACGCCCAGCATAAAGCTCAGCAGGTACAACAACCAGAGTTGGCTCATGTTTAATAGCAATATGATGCTAACCAGCATACCGGTCTCGGCCAGACCAACCGCCCTGAATCCTGAGTAGCGTTTTGCCAGCCAGCTCACAAACCACCGGCCAGTTAAGTATCCGAGGAACAGGAATGATTGCAGCAGCAGACTACTGCCAACATCATAGCCCTTCGTAAGCAATACTAACGGCAAGAAGACAAATAACTCCGAGCTGGCAAGCGAATCCAAAAATTCGATGGACAGCGTAAAGCGAAACGGCCTGTTGCGCAAAGTGCTCCACTTCAAACCTTCTTCCAAGGGCGTTGTTGGCAACTGGCGCAGCGGCGGCATGCCAAAAGCCAAAAGACATAAACACAGCGCCGAAAAGATTGTCAGCCCCGCTCCGCCGACCGGCCCCCACAGCACAACCAGCCCGGCAACCGCCAGCGGAAACGTAATGCGCACAATGTCCACCGTCATACTCTGCCTGGCAAGACGGCCAAATCGATTGCCGCGGGTCGTAAAATTGGCCGCCACGGCATTCGAACCAGACATAGAAATGCCAGCCATCAAGCCTAAAAAGACATACGCGCTGACAATAAGTGCAAGATACTTGGACAGAACACCCAAAAACAATAGCAAGGAAGCCAAAACCGCCAAGGCGCCGCCGACCAGCAGCAACTTCCTGGTGCTCCAACGGTGCAGCCAACGGGCCACCAAAAACGCCCCGGTAATAACCATACCAATGGCGAGCGCACCGATCATGCCCATTTCTTGTGCCTCGATCAGCCCCCCAGCATAAAACACGGGCATAAGCACGAAAAACGCTATGGTCATGCTTCTGACAACAGCGGGCAACAAGTAAAAAACGACACGCTCGCTCAACACTATTCGCATTTACAAAATAATAGCAAAAATCATCGTGATCCCGAACCGCACCACTAACAGCGCAGCCAACTGCCGAGATTGGTAAACGCACCCGTCGCCAGCTCGGTCCCGTATCTAAAGCAGCGCAAGATACTAATACTAACTATGGGTCGGTGCGACGATCAACCGTCGCCCTGGATCAAACCAGCTTCGGCAAGTATTCCCAATGCCCTTACCATGGATGGATTAGTATTGCCCTCGCCAAGATATCTACGAATAGCCTCAACACTTTGTTGGTACTGTCGCATGAATGATGCAGCGTTCCCTTTAACGCCCGTTGCTTTGAGTGATGCCCAAGCGCCCATTAAACGCAAGAGTGCGCGGTGGGGGTCATTGGTGCGCACTTCCGTATAACGTTCTATAAAGCGCCCTCCTGGATCGTACGTAAAGATTGAAACTTGTACATCAGGATATGCATCTGCACCTTCCGAGTCATCGGTACGCACATTGTTGCGAGGAACAATGTAGCGCGAGTTGCCATGCTCGTCTTTTCCTGCATATACGGGTTCGCGTGTTTCACCGTTAGGCCGTTCGGAAGATGCTCCCTGCATAATTACGGCATCTACACCCTTAACACCTATAATGGCGCCATCGGCACAGTTTGGGCCAACAATATCCCAAGCGCGAATATCTTCGGGACGAGCCCGGCTCCAAGCAGCTCGTCCGCGCAGAGCTGGGCCTTGACGTTTCAGGAAAGACATGGGCCGTATGGCAGTTTCATAACCAGGAACAGCAGCCTTAAGAACCTTCCCAATACGATCCACGCGACTGGCGTTTTTATCTGTTACGGAGATGCGCACCGGCAGCCACCTCAGCTCACTCGTCAGACGCACAAAATCCATCACGCGGAACTCCTCGCCAATAGGTACCGCCGTCGATGTGCCCAGAGCCCGATTATTGCCATGGGCGAGGCTAGCATATGCCATGGCCAAGTCGCGATAATCTAGTTCGAGGCCACCATTGTTCCACTTGGCGTCAAATGGATCAGTACCCCAATATAGAGAGTCAACAAGCGTGCCAGCGCCAGGA
>CALKHY010000196.1 GCA_937988795.1 uncultured Candidatus Saccharibacteria bacterium | reverse complement strand
AAGCTCGAGGAGTTGAGCGGCAAGAAGTACGACAGCCACACCAACGCCATGCGCGTTATCGCCGACCACCTGCGCGGCGCAACCTTCCTGGCCGTTGATGGTGTTGTGCCAAGCAACAAGGAGCAGGGCTACGTTATGCGCCGCCTGGTGCGCCGCGCCATCCGCTTTGCCTTTGACCTTGGCATTGAGCAAAACTTCCTGCCTGAGGTTGTACCAGTCGTCATCGGCATCTACGAAGCCGACTTCCCGGAAGTTGCCGCCAAGAAGCAGGAAGTCATTGATGTCCTTACCAGGGAAGAGCGGGTCTTCCGTCAGACTCTGCGCGCCGGCGTCCGCGAATTCGGCAAGCTGACTAAGGACGGCCTAACCGGCGCCGAAATATTCAAGCTGTACGACACCTACGGATTCCCGGTTGAGCTGAGTCTGGAGGAGGCGTACGCCCGCGGCGTCAAAGTTTCCGATAACTGGCGTGAAGAATTCGACAAGCTCATGCAGGAGCAGCGCGAGCGCAGTCATACCGCCAGCAAGGGTGTGTTCAAGGGTGGCCTGGGCGGTCACACCATACAGCACAAGAAGTACCACACTGCCACACACCTCATGTACAAGGCGCTGCGCGAGGTGCTTGGCCCGCACGTCATTCAGCGCGGCAGCAATATTACCGAGGAGCGCCTGCGCTTTGACTTCTCGCACCCGCAAAAGATGACACCTGAAGAGATCAAGCGGGTCGAGGACATCGTGAACGAGCAAATCGACAAAGATCTCAAGGTTTCTTGGGAAGAGTATCCTACCCAGCAGGCTATGGAAATGGGTGCGCTCGGCCAGTTTGGTGACCGCTATGGCGACACCGTCAAAGTTTACCGCATGCAGGCCGAGGGCGAAGACAAACCCTTTAGCTTCGAAATCTGCGGCGGCCCGCACGTCGACCACACCGCCCAGCTCAAAGAAGGCGGCAAACGCTTCAAGATTATCAAAGAAGAAGCCTCTTCAGCTGGCGTAAGGCGCATAAAGGCCGTACTACAGTAAGGCCGGGGGAAGAGCAGCCGGAGTGCTGGATTTATTCCAGCACTCCGCGCGATGAGAAACCCCCTTTAGGGGGTGTCTCATAAGGCGAAGCCGCAAAGAAGAAGCCTCTTCGGCCGGCGTCCGCCGCATCAAAGCCGTACTGCAGTAGCAAAACGCTAATGCTATAATCGGGTAGATGGGACCTGAGCAGCTACAAGGCGGGCAACCGACGCCGCAGCCAACACAATTGACCGGCAGTGACTGGCAGCGCCAGGCAGTGCTTGCCGCGCGCGCCGCTGCATCAGCACAGAGGCAAAATGTACTTGCGCCAGGCATGCAGGCTGCCCAAGAGCGGGCTGCTGCCCAGGATGTGCCCGACATGCTGGCGGCCGTCGACCCTGTGCCTGAGCGTCAGCAACCGGCCGTGCAACAGCCGCAAATGCCACAGCAGCAACTGACGCCACAGTCAATGCAGCAATCCCAGTTTCAGGGCATGCCAGGCCAGCAGGCTGCCCAGCCGATAGTGTCCGGCGCGTTCGCTCAGGACGTTCCTGCAACTGCGCCTGTCGTCGGTACTGGCAGCATGTCGACGGGCAAGAAATTGCTCATTGCCCTGGCTGCGTTTGTTCTGCTGGCTGGCACAGGAACAGTCCTGTATCTCGTTCTTGCTAACCAGGGCGGCGGTGCAAACCGCACCACGCAACAACAATCGGCCGACACGACAAACAATTCCGCATCAGCGCAGGTGACTTCCCGCAATAATAAACGCCTCCTGGATGCTAACAGGGTACTGACAGGTGCAGCAGTCTTTATGACTAACAATAACGGCAAGTTGCCGACCGGCTATTCAGAAGGCAGTCTTGTCGGCAGTGAAGGTGATACGCCGTCAGTATTATCGCTTGAGCATTATCAAACCGTGCAGGTTAGGTCGGGTGAGCAGGCCCCGCTGGAAGCCGATGAACTGTGGCTAGTGACAGGGGTGCAATGCGATCCGGCCGGCACTGGCAGCGCCGTTGTCGGTGAGTCATCGAGGTCGATAGCGGTCATGTATGGCCGCGAAAATGATACGGGCGGCTTTGAAAGCGCCTGTGAAAGCAATTGATTATATTAATTATAACATGATATGAATAATTATTCAAGTTTAATGATCTGGCTGTGCTATACTGGAAATGACTATGTTAGATAGGGTCAAAAACTCCGTGGCCAATCTGGCCAGTAAAGTTGCCGCCAAGGCGTCTGAGGTCAATCAGCGGGTTGGCAAAGGTGCCGGGAAACAAGATGAGGCGCAGTACATCGTAGGCCTCGACATCGGCACTGAGTTTATAAAGGCGCTGATCGGCAAGGTTGAGGGCGACCAGATCGAGATTGTCGGCGTCGGCCGCTCACACCAGGGGTTGGGCGACATGCAGGCCGGCGCAATCGCTGACATTGCAAGCGTGGTAGAGAATTGCGATAAAGCACTGACGATCGCCGAGCAGCAGGCTGGCGTAAGCGTGCGTACGGCAGTGATAGGTATTGCCGGCGAACTGGTCAAGGGTACGACCATCACCGTCCGTGTTACGCGCAAGCAGGCCGACAAGCCGCTGGATTTGGACGAAGTTGAGCGCATTATCAAGCTCGTCCAAGAGCGGGCTGAAGCCAAGGCTAAGAAGCAGCTGGCTTGGGAGCTTGGCGGTAAAGAGGTTGAGGTGCGGCTGGTGAACAGCGCGCTGGTTGGTATTGAGATTGACGGCTACAAGGTTACCAGTCCGATCGGCTTCCAGGGCAAAGATGTGGTGGTGCAACTATACACCGCTTTTGCCCCGCTCGTACACATCGGGGCGCTGGAGCGCACGGCTCAGGCGCTCGACCTTGACCTGCTGGCTGTGGCGGCCGAGCCGTTCGCAGTGGCACGCTCAGTCATTGGCGACGACCAGAGCGCCAGCATGAACGCTATTTTGATGGACGTGGGTGGCGGCACCACCGACATTGCCGTTATTACCGACGGCGGCGTGCAGGGAACCAAGATGTTCGGTATCGGCGGCCGGGCGTACACCCGTGCCATCGAGCGCGATCTGAACGTCGAATTTTCGACGGCTGAGCAACTAAAAATCGGTCTGGGTGGCAGCGGCAAAGTGCCGCAGAACAAGCAGGCGGCCGTCGAGCGCGCTATCGACAAGACACTGAGTGTGTGGATTGGCGGCGTTGAGCTTGCGCTGGCCGAATTTGACAAACTCGACAACCTGCCGCACAAAATACTGCTTTGCGGTGGCGGTTCCAGCTTGGATTCGCTGGTGCGCGAACTCGCCGAGAGCGACTGGTACACCAACCTGCCGTTCACCCGCCGGCCAGTCGTGCAGCACATTCAACCAGATGAGGTCGTGGGCATTGTTGACAAAACCGGCCATGTGGCCGACCATACATTCATAACCGCAATGGGGCTTTTGCGCGTGGGACTAGACACACTCCAATACACGAGTGAAGTTAGCGCAGCGCGCAGTTCCATTCGCGAAAAAATCGACAGGATACTTCGCACATGACACAGAAGCATTCTAAGGGCGGTACGAACATCACCAAAGACGTCATCTATATCGATGTTGATGACGAAATTACGGCAATTATCGATAAAGTCCATGCCAGCGACAAAAAGATTGTGGCGCTGGTGTTGCCCAAGCGCGCCGTGGTGCTGCAGAGCATCGTCAACATGAAACTGCTCAAGCGGGCGGCGGTTGATGCTAAGAAGCACCTGGTGCTCATCACCTCCGAACATGGCCTGATGCCGCTGGCCGGCAGCGTAGGAATCCACGTAGCCAAGAGCCTGAATTCCAAACCAGAGATTCCCGACCCGCCGCTGAAAGTGCATGACGGCACCGAACCGGAAGACGACGAGCCGGAAGATATCGTCATCGACCCCACCAAGCCGGTCGGAGAGCTTGCCGCGCAGACTGATCCTCAAAAAGACGATGATACCGGGCCGATCGAGTTGGACAATGCAGATAGGCAGGCGGACAAATCTGTTGCCAAAGCCGCGAAGGGCAAGAAATTTAAGATTCCTGACTTTAACAAGTTCCGTCTAGTCCTCATCTTTTCTGCTGTCGGCGTGATCGTGCTCAGTGTTGTGGGGTACGCGGCAGTTGCCGTGTGGCCAACAGCCAAGATTACCATCCAGACCGACAGCCAGGCGGTCACCAGCAGCACCGTGCTCGCGCTTAAAACCACCGAAGGTGCAGAACTCGACGCCGAAAAAGCCGTAGTGCCCGCGCAAATCCAGGAAGTCACAAAAACGCTCACCCAGGAAGCCCCCGCCACCGGCGAACTCAACAAGGGCGAGAAGGCCACCGGAACTGTAGTGATGACCGTCAAAGATTGCCCGCCATATAATCCAAACCCGCCGAGTGATGTGCCAGCAGGATCGGGCATTAGCAGTAGCGGTAAAACTTATATTACGCAGAAGAAAGCCGTCTTCAGTCTGAGTGCTCCGGAAGGTTACTGTATCGTATTCAAGACTGACGCCACTGCTATTGTTGCCCAGACTGGCGGTTCGTCGTTTAATGTGACTTCGGCAACCTTTACCATACCTGGACGCAGTGATGTCACAGCCACCGGGTCGGCCAGCGGCGGCACCGACAATATCGTAAAAGTCGTGTCACAAGCTGACATCGACAGTGCAAAAGAGAAAATTACCCAGCAGGATACGGCATCGGTCCGGCAGGAGCTGAAGAGCGCGTTGGCCGGCCGCAATCTCTTCCCAATAGAAATGACGTTCACAACCGGCGAGCCCGAGACCAGCGTCAGCGCCGAGGTCAACACCGAGGCCGAAACCGTCACCGTCACGCAAACCATCACCTATACCATGGTCGGCGCCAAGCAGGAAGACCTGGAGAAGGTGATTGCCGAGAACGTGAAGAACAGGATCGACAGCTCAAAGCAAAGCATCCTGAGTTACGGCTTGGAAGACGCGTTCTTTGCGCTGCAAAACATCACACCAGAGGAAACGACAGTATCCATGCAAGCGACCGTGGTGGCAGGCGCTTCGCTGAACGTTGACGCCATTAAGAAACAGGTGGCAGGCAAGAAAGCCGGCGACGCCAAAGAAATCATCCTGGCCAACCCGGGCGTAACTAACGTCACGGTCGAATATAGTCCGTTCTGGGTAAGTTCCATCCCAAAGAAGATAGATAAAATAACAGTTGTAATTCAGGAGCCGAGAGTTACCGAAGATAATGAACAATCACCATAATGCTGTTTTGGCACTTGACGTAGGCGAGCGGCGCATTGGCGTCGCGCTGGCGGACCTGCAGACGCGTCTGCCGTCGCCGCTGACGACCTTGGAGCGCAGCGACTCTATATTCCACGACATTCATCGGCTAATAGACGAATATGGCGTGACGGTGCTGGTCGTCGGCCTCCCTCGCGGGCTGGACGGACAGCATACGCGGCAAACTGTCGCGGTAGAAGAGTTTAAGTCCGATCTGGAGCGAACACTTTCAATTCCGGTGTATTGGCAGGACGAGGCGCTGACATCACAGCTCGCCGAGGATGAGCTGAAGGCGCGCGGCCGCCCGTACAAAAAAGAAGACATTGATGCGCTGAGTGCGGCGTACATCTTGGAGGATTTCTTGCGCGACCATCCGGAGGTGGTGCTGTAATGTACGTCATGGGCCGGCGGCAGGTCAAACCAAGGCGCCCGTGGCTCAAGTGGATTGTCATCATCCTTGCAGTTTTGATTGTTTTGGCTGGCGTCGGTGGCCTGTGGGTGCGAAATGCCTACGTAAACGGCCTTAAGCCGGTGGATAGCAACAGTCAGGAGATCCGGACGGTTACTATCGAAAGCGGCGCAACGCCTGCAGACATCGCCAAGCAGCTGAAGGACGCCGGGCTGATCCGCTCCGCCTGGGTATTTCGGTGGTATGTGAACAGAAGCGGCGTGCAAGGCAGTCTGCAGGCGGGAACGTACGAGTTGAGTCCCAGTCAGAGCCTAGAGCAGATCGTGGCGCTGTTAAGTCATGGCAAAGTGACAACCAACCCCATAACCATCCTGCCCGGTCAGCGCCTGTCTTCGATACGCGAGATGCTTATCACCGAAGGCTTCAGTGAGCGCGACGTGGATGCAGCGCTCAATCCTGCCAACTATGCCGGCCACCCGGCACTCACCGACAAGCCGCTCGGCGCCAGCTTGGAAGGCTACCTGTATCCGGAGTCATTCCATAAAACGAGCGCCACAACTCCGCAAGAGATCGTCAAGCAGGCGCTGGATGAGATGGCCAAGGCGCTGACGCCGGATATCCGGGAGGGTATTAAGGCTCAAGGGTTGACCGTGCACGAAGGCATTATTTTGGCTTCGATCGTTGGTAAAGAAGTGAGCGACAACAACCCGGACGACCGGCCGAAGGTTGCCCAAGTATTTCTAAAGCGCCTGAAGATCGGTATGAAGCTGCAATCCGACGCCACCAACAACTATCCGCCAAGTTTTGATACGTATGCCATCACCGGCCTGCCGCCGGAGCCGCTCAGCAATGTTACACAGAGCATGCTTGCTGCTGTTGCCAGTCCAGCCAGTACCGATTACCTGTATTTTGTGACCGGCCGCGATTGCGTAACGCGTTTTAGTGCGACGCTTGCCGAACACGAGGCGTTTATACAGCAGCACGGCGTTGCCCGCCCCGAAGACAAATGTACATAGAATTAGACGATGGACGACAGATGTCTACAGGGCGTATGCGCTAACGTCTACCGCCTATCGCTCAACAATGATATACTTAAGCGAGTAGCAATTGCTACTTTGATTATGCGTGTGAATAATCTAAATCGAAGTGCGGTGGATCGTCTGGGAGCAATTCACCGGTCGTCCATCAATCGCAGATTGCAACAGCGCATCCGGCAGTTCCTGGCTGACCGCAGGTTGGTGCGGTATGGTCTGGTAAGCTTTAACGTGTTGCTTCTGATTGCTATTGCGTGGTTTACGCTTGGGCCGTCGTACCAGAATAGGCCGCTTGGCCGCCAAGGCATCATTACGCCGACTACTAGTGCCGGCTTTGAGCCGCTTGACCAGGTCTCTTCGGCCGTCATTGCAAAGCAAGTAGCCTTGGCCGCGGGTCTGGCACCGGAGGTTACGATAGGTGTTATCAACCAGGCCGACTCGGTTCAGGCCGAAATGGCGTTTGCGCCGGCCGACACTGCCGTTATTGCCAAGCCGCTGCTTGTGCCTACCAAATTTAAGAGCCGCAACGACATCAAGGAGTACATTGTCCAGTCCGGCGATACAGTCGCCAGCGTGGCTGCTAAATTTGGCGTGACGTCCGATAGTATCATGTGGTCGAATGGCCTGCGCAGCAACTC
>CALKHY010000195.1 GCA_937988795.1 uncultured Candidatus Saccharibacteria bacterium | reverse complement strand
AGGAGTACAGCCCCGAGGAAATCAGCGCCATGGTGCTTGGCAAGCTCAAGGCTGACGCCGAGGCTTTTTTGGGCCAGCCGGTCACCGAAGCTGTCATCACCGTTCCGGCGTACTTCGACGACAGCCAACGCCAGGCAACCAAGGACGCTGGTAAGATTGCCGGCCTTGAGGTTAAGCGCATCATTAACGAGCCGACCGCTGCCGCGCTGGCCTACGGCCTGGATAAGGGCGACAAAGAAGAGAAGATTGCTGTCTACGACCTGGGCGGCGGTACGTTCGACATTTCTATCCTTGAGCTGGGTGACGGCGTGTTCGAGGTAAAGAGTACCAACGGTGACACCCACCTGGGTGGCGCCGACTTCGACCGCGCACTCGTCAACTACTTTGTTGAGGAGTTCAAGAAAGAGCACGGCATTGACCTGACTGAAGACAAGGCTGCTATGCAGCGTCTGCGCGATGAGGCCGAAAAGGCCAAGATCGAGCTGTCCACCGCGCAAGAGGTAGACATCAACTTGCCGTTCCTGACGGCCGACGCGGAAGGCCCCAAGCACTTCGAACACAAGCTGACCCGTGCCAAGCTGGAAAGCCTGGTCGCCGACCTGATTGACCGTACTGTTGAGCCGTGCGAGAAGGCGCTCAAGGACGCTGGTTTCTCCGCTTCCGACATCGACGCCGTGGTGTTGGTTGGTGGTATGACCCGTATGCCGGCCGTACAGGCCAAGGTAAAGGAAATCTTCGGCAAGGAGCCGATGAAGGGTGTGAATCCGGACGAGGTTGTGGCCGTTGGCGCTGCCATCCAGGGCGGCGTGCTGCAGGGCGAGGTCAAGGATGTGCTGCTGCTTGACGTAACACCTTTGAGCCTTGGTATCGAGACTATGGGCGGTGTCATGACCAAGCTGATCGAGCGCAACACCACCATCCCGACCTCTAAGAGCGAGGTATTCAGCACTGCTTCCGACAACCAGCCGCAGGTAGAAATCCACGTGCTCCAGGGCGAGCGCGCCATGGCTGCTGACAACAAGTCTCTCGGCCGCTTCATCCTGGACGGCATTCCCCCGGCGCCCCGCGGCGTGCCGCAGATCGAAGTTACCTTTAACATCGACGCCAACGGTATCTTAAACGTCACCGCTAAGGACAAGGGTACTGGCAAGGAGCAGTCCATTACCATTACCGGCAGCGGCAACCTCGACAAAACAGAGGTTGAGCGCATGGCCAAAGAGGCCGAGTCGCACGCCGAAGAGGACAAAAAGCGCCGCGAAGTTGCCGAAGCCCGCAACATGCTGGAGAACGCTATCTACCAGGCCGAGAAGCTCAAGAACGACAACAAAGACAAGCTGTCCGAGGAAGACATCAAGACCCTGGATGAAGCCATCAAAGAGGCCAAAGGCTCTGTCGAGGTTGAAGACAAGGACAAACTGGAGAGTGCCCTCAAGGCGCTGAACGACAAGCTTATGCCTATCGGCGCCAAGATGTACGAGGCCGCCAGCAAGGCAGAAAAGAAAGACGACGACGCCAAAACTGACGACAAGAAGAAGGATGACAAGGACGGCCCAGTAGAGGGCGAGGTCGTCGACGAGAAGTAGCTATTTAAACCCTGCTCCCTGCAAAACACGGCGCCGCAGGGAGCAGTAAGCTACAATAGACTATATGTTTGGCATTGGCAAAAGCAGCGGAACCACGAGCGATAAGCTGAACGTGCTGGTGCGCACGGTGGTGAGCGATCAGGCGTTTGGCTTGGCGCAAAAGATTTGGAATGAAAATTTCCGCAGCGCCTACACAGATGAGCAGACGCGCAAGGAAATTCTTCGTTTTGGCTACGCCAATCCCAAATGTGTGGTATGGTTACAACGTGACCAGGGCCGTGCTGATGCGTTCGAGTTGGTTGTTTTATGGCTGGACAACCAAATCAACGAGGTGTTTGCGTTAACCCGCGGGCAAACGTCTGGCGACGAGCAGCGGGCGCTGGCGCTGCTCAACAGCATGCTCGCCACCCCGTCAGTGGTAATAACCTAAGAAAAGGAGAACATGGCAAAGCGCGATTATTACGAAATATTGGGAGTAAGCAGGGACGCCTCTCCGGACGAAATTAAGAAGGCGTACCGGCGCTTGGCCGTGCAGTACCACCCGGACAAAGAGGGCGGTGACGAAGAGAAGTTTAAGGAAATCAACGAAGCCTACGAGGTGCTCCGCGACCCGCAAAAGCGCCAGCGCTACGACCAGTTCGGTCATGCCGGCGTGGGCGGCGGCGCCAGCGGCAATCCGTTTGGCGGCGGCTTTGGCGGGTTTGGTGCAGAGAACATCAGCTTTGACTTTGGCGACCTTGGCGACATCTTTAGCAGTTTCTTTGGCACCGGTCCCAGCCGACGGCGCCAGCCGGACCGTGGCCGCGATGTTGAAGTAGAGATAGAAATCGGCTTTGAAGAAGCCGTGTTCGGCACCGAGCGCGACATCAAGATCGACCTGGAAGACACGTGTGACCACTGCGGCGGCAAGACCGTCGAGCCAGGGTACGAACTCAAAACCTGTAGCTCGTGCAAAGGTTCCGGCCAGGTCGTCAATGTCATGCGCACCATCTTTGGCAACATCCAGCAGGCTGCAGTGTGCCCGACGTGTAAAGGCAGCGGCAAGGTGCCGGAAAAGGCCTGTACGGTCTGTCATGGTAAAGGCACGCGCCACAAGCGGCAGGAGCTGACCATCAAAATCCCGGCTGGCGTGGACGACGGCGCCACTATCCGCCTGCGCGACCGCGGCGAAGCCATCGTCAACGGGTCCAAGGGTGATCTGTACGTGCACCTGCGCGTCAAAGCCCACAAGAAGTTCACGCGCGAAGGCGACCTGATTTTGAGTGAAGAACACGTTGATATGGTTGACGCCGCCCTCGGCACCGAAGTTGATGTCGAAACCGTCGACGGCATCGTCCGCATGAAAGTTCCACCCGGCACCCAAAGCGGCACCGACTTTAAGCTCTCCGGCCACGGCGTCCCCCACCTCCGCGGCAACGGCCGCGGCGCCCACATCGTCACCATCATCGTCGATACGCCCACCAAGCTCACCCGAAAGCAAAAAGAGCTACTCGAACAATTCAAAAAAGAATCGGGCAAAAAGGGCTGGTGGGTCTAGCGGCCCGGCGTTATGTCGTTTATAACGGCCGTAATGTGAGTGCTATCCTCTACAGGAGTTGCAATTATCCTGTCGCCTTCTGATGCCAATACATGCACATTGGCTCCCGATCGCTCGCCTTCTTCCGAAAGGACAACGAAACTGTTGTCTCCATTTACGATTAGCGCTGCATGATTATCGAGCGCTATCCCCGTAGACACACGGTCAGCCGGGAAGTTGGCAAGTAGATGCTCCATCCTGGTGTCGGGTCGTGGGCCGGCAGGAGTTTGATCATGCTGGTTGGCGTGCGCTGTAGCCACCGCGCCGAGCATTGAAAGGCCATCTAGGTATACGAAATCCCATCGTTCTTCCCCTGGCTTTTTGGAGGGATTAGAGTGAATGACCTGAAATGGCGCAAGCGCCCCGGCGCTCACGCCCGCGATTATCTTGTTGTCATGGACGACGGCCTGAATAATAGCCTGACCCGTACTATGCTCGGTAAGCCTTGACAGCAGGGTGGGTGTGTGGCCGCCAATAACATACAAAAGTCCGGCCTGTCCGAACTCTTCGGCGATTTTGGTCTGAGAGGGGGTTTCTTGGAGTTCGTGTAGTACGGTGCACGCTATGCCTAAATCGCGGAAGAATTTTACGATTTTAGGAACTTTTGTGTTGTAAGATCTCTCAGTTGAGCACGCAGATGGAATTATAAGGGTCCGCGTGTTTTCTGTATCTTGCAGGGCGGCTTTTATGGCAGCTGTTTTATCGCCGCCACCAACAGCAACAATTCGCATATCTTATATTATAACATATCTTTGTATACATAACAATATTTACTCAGTTAGATCTTGTGGTATTCTATGGCAATAGGTTACAGAAATGATGCAGACAAAAAATGTGCTTTTTATAGGCCGCAGGGAGACGAGGCCGGATTATGATACTGCAGCCTCCATGGCCCGTGCCATAGAAAGCGTCGCCAATGGCGCGTGCTACAGTGCCTGTGATTTTGAAGATTTAGTCTTTGCCTTTGATGGCCAAAGGCTAAAGGTTGTAAGCACGAAATTAAGGCAAGATATATCGCAGTTCGACGCCATATTCCTTCTGGGGTGGTTTACAACCAAAGAGCTGGAAGATACCGCCATGTCTGTCGCGGTTTATGCAGAGGCGCATAATATACCTGTCTTCAACAGTGAAGTTTGCCGTACGCGGTCGCGAACCAAATTGAGCCAGTGCGTCTTGGCTGCCATGCATGGGGTTAGTTGCGTGCCTTTTGTGTGCTCTTTGGATAATTTTCTTAGCCTGCAGTATATGCGCGAAAATCCGATCGGCTATCCTCTTATTGTCAAGTCGACGATCGCCGCCCGCGGCAGGGACAACTATTTAGTACATACACAGCATGAGCTTGAAAGTATTCTAAAGGAGCAGCAGCGGCCAGGTGTTTCTTTTATTATGCAGAGCTTTGTTCCTAATAATGGCGACTACAGGCTAATCGTTATGGGTGACAGGGTGCGCTTGGTTATGCATAGGCAGTCACCGACGGGGTCACACATTAACAATACGTCGCAAGGTGGGGTTGCTACGTTAGTTGACGCCAGCGAAGTAGATCAGGCAATGCTGGAAGATGCCGTGAAGATGGCGCGCCTGGCTCGCCGCGAAGTGACGGGCGTAGACATGATAGTGCATCGCGACACCGGCAAATTTTATCTTCTCGAGGTAAACAACATGCCACAACTCAGCACCGGGAAATTCGTAACAGAGAAAATGCGAGTGCTGCAGGAATTTCTGGACGAGCAATTGCGCTAGCCATCCGGTACCGCCGCTTTAAGCCGGCAAATAGCTTGTCTGGTGCCGAACTCCAACTGGGGGCTGGCCGCGCAGCCGCTATTGGTATGGTATTATGCAAGCATGCATGAACTGTCTTATAGTGATTTGCCCAATTTAAAGATATCTGCGCGAATGATCGCCAAAGAGCTGCTGGACCGCGGTTATTCGGTGAAGGGCTTCTTGTCCGCTAAGAGTTTATTCGAGGTGACATTGCCCGATCACCCTATTCCTATGCGAATCTACAGTGTTATAGATGAATCGATGAGTTTTATCTCTGGTCGAATTATCGCAAGCAACAAACAAGTAACGAACGCCATTATTCACGCCTTGGGTATACAGGTGCCGCCGGAACTGTATGTCGAATTTGCGGACATGGAGGCGAGCGGCAATGCGATCCGTGATTTTATTGCTGAGCATGGGACGACTGTGGCAAAGCCTATCGACGGCGCGCACGGGCACGGCGTTTTTATGGGGATAACAACGCTTGAGCAGGTTGTCGAAGCCGGAAATACCATCGCCGGCATGAGTTCGTGCGAGGGGTTCATTCTCCAAAAACAGCTGCAGGGCATAGACATCCGAATCGTCTGTGTTGACGGCAAATACGCAAGTGCTATGACCCGTGTACCGGCAAGTGTTGTCGGAGATGGCGAGCACACGGTCGAGGAGCTCATTCATTTGGAAAACCAGCGCCCGGAGCGAAGCGGCACCAACTACAGCAGTATCTTTAATAAAATTGATTTTGCCTATGTAGAACGCTATCTCTCGCGAGATGAATTAAGCCGGGTACCGGCAGCCGGCGAATCGGTGCAAGTAGTCGGCATCTCCAACGTCGGTGTTGGTGGCACTAGAGTGAATTTGGATGATGACATTCCGCAGTTCCTGCGCGAGAATTCGGAAAAAATCGCAAAAGAACTGCGCCTTCCAGTTTGCGGCATAGACTATTTTGTGGATACCATGCCGAAAAGTTCCCACACGCCCGGCGATCTCAATCCGGTGGTGATCGAGGTTAATAACCGCCCCGGCCTAACACAGTACGATTCGTTTGACGACCCGCGGCAGATTCAACTCGTAAAACGACTTGTCGACAGTCAAATTGCAGCCCACTACCGGCTTTATCCTGTGTAGCACCGCAGTCTAACTACTCGGTCACAACCCGAACGTGCTCATTTACAAAAGTGAGATCGCGATGGAATTGTTCACTATCAGCGTGATGCAGTATAACGACGGCGCACATCTTGAAGCCGTCCGATGACTTGCCGACATATTCGCCGGGCTTCTTTTTGATGCTTAGGTACGTTAAGGAGGGCAATTGGCGTAGCTCCTCTTCGTGCGCGATACCGGCGAAGTTGCCGGGCGTTTTCGGGAAGAGCTCCAAAACAGCTACAGGTTCATTGCGCCTGGCCGTAATTTCGGGAGTTTGGCCCAGCACGAGTTTAAGGGCATTGCCGGTTATGTCTATGCCGTTGGCAAGTCGGTGCATGCGCTCGCGGTAGCCGCCGTTGCGCGCGCCGATCTCGACAATTCGTGGTCCGTCTTTCGTCATGATGATCTCTACATGCGCCGGGCTGTTTTTCATGCCCAGTGTCTGGATGCCAACTGCTGCGCAGTGCCGCAGGGCGGCCTGATCTTCCGGCGACAGTTTGGAGGGGAGAATCCGGCTGTAGTGGAAGTTGTCGTCAAAGCCTATGTCGTACCCTGTCTGGTAGTCAACGACCTGCTCCAGTACGTACGGCTTGCCGTCGGCATCCACAAACGCATCTACAGAGTGGACAGAACCTTCGAGGAATTCTTCTACCAACAGCTGAGGCTGCCGGTTGGGTGCGTATTTCTTATATACAGCGTCGATTTGCTCCATAGTCCGGCGGTAGTTTGCCAACAGCTCGTCAAGATTGTGGTTTTTGGTGACCAGCAGGCTCTTCATGAGGTTGGCCGGCTTGATGATAAGCGGGAAGGTGTGCTGTTCGGCGAACCGACGCAGCTCATCCTCGTTTGTGATAAGCGCAAAATCCGGGCTGATTTTTTCGGGCGCGGCCGCGAACCGCTGGCGCATCAGCCATTTGTCGGTGCAGGCTTCGGCAGCAGTAACCGGCAGGCCGGGCTTGCCCAGATACTCGGCGACCCATGCTGCAGGAAGTATGTAGTTCTCGTAAGTGGCAATGACGCCATCAACCTGATCTTTGATCTTCGCGACCGTTTCTATCACTGTTTCTTTCGACGAGAAGTCACACAGTACGCGGCGCTTATATTTTTTTTCGGGATGTTTAGAGCTTTGTATATCTTTTAGTACAATGTAATCATAGCCGGATTCCTTCAGGAAGTTAGTAAGTCCGCTGAAGCTTTTTCCGACGATAAGTATTCTTTGCATAGATGAAGTCTTGGCTTTTGATAGTATACGTGGTATTTTAACAGAGTTTAACAAGATCAAATACATAGGATATGGCAAGAGCTGATTATCATAAAGTTGTTATCGGGCGTTCGGAGTCCATGACGTTCGTAGATTTTGAGGGGCTCGAGGATGTGCCGGCCAAAACCGACACCGGTGCCTACCGGTCCGCCGTGCACGCTTCGAACATTCATCTTGATGAAAAGACGGGCGTATTGTCATTTGACTTGTTGGGCGGTCACCCGGTCTGTGGTGCGATGAAGCACCGAGTTGAAACTAAGGAGTTTAGCAAGGTTTGGGTCGAAAACTCCTTTGGTCACCGCGAGGACCGCTACGAGGTCAAAATGAGAGTGAAGCTGGGACCAAAAGTGTTTACCGCTCGTTTTTCATTAGCTGATCGTTCCAAGAAAATTTATCCAATCCTTTTGGGACGCAAGTTATTAAACAATAGATTCTTGATTGATCCGGCCGCATCCAGCCTTAACCGGGTAGAGCTTAAACAGAAGTACGGCATCGACTTCCCTAAGGATGAAGAGGAGGGCCGATATGAAGATAGCGATTCTGTCGAAAGGTAGTGCCAACTACACCACCAAACGGCTCAAAGAAGAGGCCATTAAGCGCGGCCACGATGTGAAGATCATCAACTACGCCAAATGTTACATGACCATCGAACGTGGCAATCCGGTGGTGTACTATAAGGGGAAGGTGCTGGACGACTTTGACGCCATTATTCCGCGCATTGCCCAGAGCTACACCAAATATGGGTGCGCGGTGGTGCGCCAGTTTGAGATGCGCAATGTTTACACCACCGCCAAATCGATTGCGATTGAGCGTTCGCGCAACAAGCTTCGCGCCTACCAGATATTGGCCCGCGCCGGCGTGGGCATTCCCAAGACAGTGTTTGCCCGCGAAACTGCCGACTTCGAGAAAGTTATCGAGCTGGCCGGCGGCGCCCCGCTGATTGTCAAGGTGGCGCGCGGCACGCACGGCAACGGTGTGGTACTGGCCGAAACGCCCAAGGCGGCCAAGGCGGTAATGCAGGCCTTCTATGTGGAAGGCGTGACGTTCCTTGTGCAGGAGTTTGTGAAGGAGTCGGCCGGTATTGACGTGCGGGCGATTGTCGTCGGTAACCGCGTTGTCTGCGGCTTTATCCGGCAGAGCCTGGACGACGATTTCCGCTCCAACACCCATCAGGGCGGTGTGGGCAAGCCGACCAAGCTGTCTGCCGAAGAAGAAAAGACGGCCATTAAGGCCGCCAAGGCAATGGGTCTGCCCGTTTGCGCTGTCGACATGATGCGCTCCTCGCGCGGCCCGCTGGTGCTCGAGGTTAACTCGTCCGGCAGCCTTAAGACGCCCGAGCTGCTCACCAAATACAACATAGCGGAGAAAATCATCGAGTACGTCGAACAAAACGCCAAGCTGCGCAATCGCAAGGACCGCATCGGCGCATAAGCCGCATAAGCTGGATTGCCCTTTCTGCCCTAGGGTGTCTAATTGCCAAAATGGTATGATTGACGAGTGATAGGGGAGAATGCGATGCCAGTAGAGGTTTCTGTCCTTAAAGAACGATTTACCGGCGAAATTATTACACCAGGCGATGCCGGGTACGATGCTGAGGCGCGGACGTTCGTTGTGAAGGGGTCGCCGGCAGCCATCGTATTTCCTCGAACTCCAGAAGACGTATCGTGAGTGGTGCGATTCGCCGCAGATAACGGGCTGGCTGTTTCGGTGCGCAGCGGCGGCCATAGTTTGGCCGGGCTTGGCACAAACGACGGCGGAATCGTCATTAACATGCGCCACTTTAGCGACGTCGAGGTGCTTGACCAAGAGAAGCGCCTGGTGCGCATCGGTAGCGGTGCGGTATGGGGTGATGTTGCCTTGAAGCTCAAGCAATACGGCCTAGGGTTGACTTCGGGCGATACAGCAACGGTGGGCGTTGGCGGCCTTACGCACGCGGGTGGCATCGGCTGGATGGTGCGTCAAGAGGGGTTAACCATCGATCATCTGTTTGCAGCTGAGGTGGTTAACGGTCGCGGCAACATCATACGCGCATCAAAGGATGACGCCGAACATGTCGACCTCTTATGGGCCGTTCGCGGCGGGGCTGGCAATGTGGG
>CALKHY010000194.1 GCA_937988795.1 uncultured Candidatus Saccharibacteria bacterium | reverse complement strand
AAACAAGTGACACTCCTCTTCCTGCTCAGCGACAACCAGGTTCTGCTCGCCATGAAAAAGCGCGGGTTTGGGCAGGGCAAATGGAATGGCGTGGGCGGCAAGGTTGAGGAAGGGGAACATGAACGAGACGCTGCCATCCGCGAATGCAAGGAAGAAATTGGCGTCACACCGCACGAACCCAGGCTTGTTGGCCGCCTGCATTTTTACGAACTGCGCGATCCGGACTTCCACCACTATTGCCACATCTTCGTCGCCGACAGCTGGGAAGATGAGCCGGTTGAAACCGAAGAAATGCGCCCGCGCTGGTTCCATCAAACCGACCTGCCGTACGGCTCCATGTGGCCGGACGACGTCCTGTGGCTCCCCCACCTCTTAAACGGCAGGTCATTTGAAGGTACAATTACCTTAGATGGCGACGTTGTCCATCATCACGATTTGACCATAACCACCAGGAGCCTCGCATGAATCCAGACCAATATACCAACAAAGAGTTTTACCTCGACGTCGGCGACGGCCACCAGCTCTATGTCCACGACTGGGGCAATCCCAAAGGCCTGCCGATACTCCACTTGCACGGCGGGCCGGGCAGCGGGACATCCGACTCCGCCAAACGCAATTTTGACCCAAGCGTCCACCGCGTCATCTTTCACGACCAGCGCGGCGCCGGCAAAAGCCTGCCGTATGGCTCACTTGCCAACAACACTGCCGCCGACCTCGTGGAAGACATCGAAAAAATCGCCAAGCACTTGGGCTTGGACACATTTGTTATCCATGGCGGATCATGGGGATCCACGCTCGCGCTCGCCTATTCGTTGAAATATCCACAACGGATAAAAGCGCTCGTACTCTTTGGCATATGGACTGGCGCACAGGCCGAAATTGACTACATCGAAAAAGGTAGATTTGCCACTCACTTCCCGGACGTATGGCAAACCTACCTGGAAGCCACACCCGAAAGTCATCGCAGCAACCCAGGCAAATACCATCTATCCAGAATTCTGGGTGACGACGAGCAGGCGGCGCGCGAATCAGCCATCACGCACCTCAACATGGAAGGTGGAATAGTAAGACTGGATGACCGCTTTAGCCCCAACGACCCTAGCGACCCAATGTTCGACTACACCTTTGTCAAAATCGAAGCGCACTACCTGGTCAACCACTGTTTTATGCCCGACAGGTACATCATGGACCGCGCCCACAAACTGGACATGCCCGTCTGGCTGGTACAGGGCAGGTACGACATGGTTTGTCCGCCGGCCGCCGCGTACGAGCTGCATCAAAAATTGCCGAACAGTAAACTAATATGGACGATCGGCGGCCACATCGGCAGCGACCGCGAAACCAACACCGTAATGCGCACCATCCTGCTGCAGCTCGCCGAGAAAGGGTAGGGGATGCGGCCGAGTTATTGGCTGACGCAAAGCAAAGATAAGCCACTGTTTCCGGAACTGGAATGGAGTCGGCCGGAGAATAAAATGCAGGCCGGCAAGCTGTTGATCATCGGCGGCAACCTGCACGGCTTCGCCGCGCCGGCCGAGGCGTACGCCGCCGCCGTGAAAGCCGGCATCGGCACCGCGCGCGTACTGCTGCCGGACAAGGTGAAGAAAATCGTGGGCCAATTCCTCGAAAACGGCGAATTCGCACCCAGCACATCAGTAGGCAGTTTTGGCCAAAAGGCGTTAAACGAACTATTGCTACATACCACCTGGGCCGACGGCGTGCTCATCGCCGGCGATTTGGGCCGCAACAGCGAAACCGCCATCCTGATCGAAAAATTTCTGACAAAAACACCAGCGGCCGTTACCCTCACCAAAGACGCGGTCGACTACGCCACTTCGACGCCACACACCGTATTGAACCGCGAAGATACGCTGCTTGTCCTGAGCCTCAGCCAGCTCCAGCGCCTCGGTATCGCCGCCAAGTTTACCAAGCCGATAACCTTCAGTATGGATCTGCTGCACCTCGTGGAATGGCTGCACGAATTTACACTGGAACACCGGCCGTACATCATCGTCAAACACCTGGACAACCTGCTGGTTGCCGTAAACGGACAAGTGAGTAATACCGTCCTCAAAGAAGACAAGCAAATCTGGCGCGTCGAAACCGCCGCCCGCGCCAGTGTCTGGTGGCTCCAAAACCCCACCAAGCCATTTAAATCACTTACAACCTCATTACTATAGCGCAAACCGCTAGCGCTTACTGTGAGATTTATTGCGTTGCGGGTGTTCATATTCCGTTTATAAAATGTTCGTATGAGGCGAGCAAACTCCGCCAACCGTGATCCGGGGGCGGGATTTGTATCGGCCTACATCCAACACATTGGCAGCAGGGAACCACGACGCCGCACCTACGAACCGTCATCACCCGAACATCCTATCCACGCATCCTACCTCATTGGCAGAAGCTGCCTGCTCCTAACCACAGGGGATGACAGGGTCGCCGATAGGCTGCTACGGCGTGTCCGCGACGCCATGCATCCCCACACCGAAGACAGTAAAACGAGGGTCGAATTTGATACCGAAGCGGCGTTTGGCGCCCACCTTTTCTATATCGCCATGATGTTACTCGACCGGGACTCGCGTCAAGCCCCGGACGAGTTCCGCATAGCCGCCCACAGCCAGGCAATCGAGGAGCTCCGCAGGATAAAACACACGATGAGGGCGCTTCCAAAAAGGCGGAACGAGCTGCTCGGGCGGCGAAGCGAGCAGCAGGGCATCAGCCTCTTGACCCGCCCAGGCGTCATCGACATGGTAACCCAGGCACTGCCACACCACGACAGGGGTATCGATCCTAAAAAGAATTACGACATTTTAGGTATTAACGGTGATGACTGGCTACCCCATCAGGCCCAGCTAAAAGATTATTGTCTAAACTTCGAGGACGGAAGACAGGGAAGAAATAAGGGTCTTCACGAACGAAGAAAGTACCGGGAGGACATTGTACTCATCTCCGGACACTGCGACATACACCACGGCCGCCCGGACATTCTATCCGAATGGCTCATCGATGAAGCCGAAGGTAAAGCATCGCCGGAGATTGTCGAAACTCTGGATGCCCGGACCGCCGCCCTCGCAAAAGCACTCGTCATGCCCGAACCTTGGCGCATGGGCACCACCCCCTTGCGCGCCGCCGGTGTCGACGCCAGCCCGTAAACACGCCAAACAAAAAGAGCCTCATCAAACTGAGACTCTCTTTATCTGGTGCCGGAGGTGGGACTCGAACCCACAATCCGTGAGGAACGCGATTTTGAGTCGCGCGCGTATACCAGTTCCGCCACTCCGGCTCCACATGTTAAACATACCAGTTCCGCCACTCACTCTGACTTGAACTGTTACAAGGATATATTTTACTACAACCGAGGGATAGAGAAAAGTGAGCACCGAAGGTACTGGCTCGTACCGCGCACCATGAGTAAGCTATAATTATAAAAGAGTAACGCGAGCATTAGCTTTATCCATGAACCCGCTTTTTACTGATCAATCAGACCCCAAAAACAGCGAGAACAGCTATATCCTGCCGCGTGCCAAAAATCAGATTAAGCCGCTCACGCACACCGATAATACGGCAGTAGAGATGATCCGTCGCAAGCTTGACGCCATGTATCAGCACGAGCCCGACGTCAAGCAAGAAGTCAAGATTGTCGAACATACCACTTACAGGCCACGCTCCAAGCATCAGGAGTTCCTGTACCGTCTTACCGCCTCCGGCCGACCGATGGCCGAAATCCAGGCCGCCTGGCACGAATACTACGCGAAGCTAACGGACAGGGAAAAACACGAAGTATGGCAGGAATTCTACCGCGCCAACGCTATGCAGCGCACCGCACAGCAAAAAACGTCCGAAACACAGGCTGCCAGCGGACACCACAGCACAACTACTAGGGAACAGCATCAACCAGTTGTTTCCACGCACGAACCAGTTACTCCAGCACCGGCCAAAGGCAGGCCAAAATCAGTCAAGAACATCAAAAAAGAGATTCTGGAGCGCGTGCAAGCCAGCCACAGTGCGCAACTCAAGGCCAAGCAACACCTGCAGTCGCTAGCGTTCGGACTCGGCATGGGAGCCCTGGCGCTACTCATCGCGCTATTCGGAGTGTTTAACGAGCTGGTTATTACGCCGTTCATCCGACCCGGTAATGCTTCGGCCACTCCTATCATTCTCAACACCGACGGCCCGGCGCCCAGCTCCAACCCGGAAGTTATTATTCCTAAGCTAAACGCGCAGCTACCGGTCATTTACGGCAGCACTTCGCTGAACGAAGACGCAATCCAGAAAGCGCTGGAAGAAGGCGTCTTCCACTACCCAACAACTGCTACACCGGGGCAAAACGGCAACGTCGCCATCTTCGGCCACTCCAGTAATAACATCTTCAACAAAGGCAAGTACAAATTCGCGTTCGTGCTCCTGCGCGAACTGGAGCCTGGCGATATCTTCTACCTGACATACGAAGGCAAAGTGTACACCTACAAAGTATTTACCAAAAAAGTAGTAAAGCCAGAGGAAGTCTGGGTGCTCACCTCAACCGAAGGCAAGAATGCCACTGCTGCGCTCATCACCTGTGATCCGCCTGGGTCGACCCGGCACCGCCTTGTCGTCTGGGGCGAACAAATCAGCCCCGATCCGGCAACCAACACGGCAACAGCCGAACCGTCGCCGGAGCTCGAGACACAAACACTGCCCGGCAAACCGCAAAACTGGCTATCTCGCCTCAACCCCTTCGACTAGCCTGCGATAATCCAGCTTGCCACAATACGACCCATGACTATCCGGGTAGGATATATGGTAAAACCGAGATCGTGCCAGGGGTCATACAAGCACTTAATTAAATCCAAGCCAGTCTAAAGACTGAAAGGGATTTGCCAATACGGTATTCCAGACGCTTTCTACCACCACAAAAATTACTCGCGCTACGAACACTTGGTTGGGGTAATGTTACTCCTACGCAGACTCGGCGCGTCAGAGGAGGAACAAATTGCTGGCCTGCTAGATCGGAAGAGCGTCGTGTAGGGAAAGAGTGTAGA
>CALKHY010000193.1 GCA_937988795.1 uncultured Candidatus Saccharibacteria bacterium | reverse complement strand
CTGGAGGCGGCGGGACTCACGGGCGGCCTGCCGATCCACCTGCGCCGCGGCGCGGCGTACATCTTCCTCCAGGAATGCGCGGATGCGGCCCGCGTCGAACTGACCTTGCTCGGTGGCCTCCATAAGGCTTGTGGCCTCTTCTGCCATTCTTACGGCTTCCTGGTATGCGCGGGCTTTTACGGGCGCCAGCTGCATTAGCGCCCTCGGGTTGGCCTGGGCTATCTCATATGCAGACACTGAATATGCGGCATCCTGGCGCAACTCTTCCAGCATGGCAGCCCCTAAGACCCTTTTATGCGACGCACCATTATCTAGCGCTGTTACCGCTTCCTGGATGGCCTTCAGTCGGACGCCAAAGCTTGCAGCGGTGTCGGGACGGCCCGGCGTAGAAAAGGCAGCCGCAGCCTGTGTAAGGGTCATGTTGCCCATCCTAACCTGCTCGGCAAGCATTGCAGCTTTTTCTTGGTAAGAAAGATCCAGGTCTTCAGCCACGGGCGTAAAGCTTGTCTTTGATCTGGAGGCGGCCAGCGAAGCAGCAAGCGACATTACGTTCGTGCCCACGGCCGCACCGAAGCTGTTCTCTGCAGCACGCACTCTTGTCATGGCTTCATCAAAACTGATCTTCTCCTTATCAGCCAATGCACGGGCTGCAGCCTCGGCGCTGTGATATCTGCCTGAGCCCAAAATTTGCATCAGGTTGTCATCGGCGGCGTTGTTACCAGATTTGGCGTCGCGCTGCAACGCCTCTTCTGCCTGCTGGAAACGCATGGCTAGTGCGGGATGCGCGCCTGTGGGTTTGGAGCCTCTAAAGAATGTGCTTGCAAAACGGGAGCCAGTATTTTTGGCAACCATCTCCGCGGTGCCCCACCGTTCACCGAGGCCCCTGAACGTCCGACCAAAACGGTTGTTAAGCATGCCTCTCTTGAACAGTTCCAGGTTGCGCGCCCTTGTATCCTTGCGGTACTTGGACAGTCTTTGCTGCAGACCACCCGTTGCCTTGCTCACCACGTTTCCGAGTTGACCGGAAACTTTGTCGATCTGCTTAAAGACAACCCAGAACATCGCATAACCGGATATGATGATGATGAGCGCGAAAAGATAGCTGAAATCATCATCAGTAAGTAGGGCTATAATGGCGCCCACCTTGCTGGCAGCCAGCACAGCAGCAATAGCCGGTATCGAGAGAAGGATGGTCGTCAGGAAGCCTCGCCACATACTGAACACTTTTTTGAACGGCTCAAATGCGGCGCATACGATCGCTATGGGCGAAGCAATAATAAGAATGTAAGCGACGATATCGCGCGCGAATAATATGAATACCGCAGACAACACGAACAGGGCTGCGCTCGCAGCGGCCGCAAACAGGACGCCAATGCCACCAATGGCAGTCACGACGCCGACGGTTATAAGGGATCCCATAATAAACGGCACAAAGGCTCCTTCCCACAGCGTGTCAAATCCAGTCTTATCGCGGCCAAGCTGGTCGAATGGAGCGGTAATAAGTTGCGCAATGGCCCCCGCTGAGTCGTTTGCCATATTAAAGAGAATGTTCAGTATCGGCCACATCAGCGGTATAAAGATGACCGCCAGTACGATCTTGGGAAGCATCTTGCGGATAGTGTAGGCGTCAAACAGGTCCAGACCCATGACCTGGGAGATGATCATTATGAGGCCGATGATGATAAGTAGCACGTATGCCAGGTTGCGGAATATGCCCCATGCAGTCCGAAATCCTCTACTGCTCTGCGCTTCGGGCGTCCCGGGGTTTGTGCTAAAAATTGGTTCAGTGTCGATCATGACCAGGCCGACGAGTGTCTGGTCCAGCCGGTTTGCCGCCTCGATGAACATGTTTGAAGCCGGACAGAACATCCAGCCTATCTGACCTTTTGGCTTGTCGCAGGCGTTTTTATTTTTCTCATCCTCTTTGTCGTCATCGCTGAAGTTTGGCGGCGGGGTGCTGGGGACCACCACATCCGGCGCTTGGCCGTATACGGTTATGCTTCGATCCAATGCCACATTGTTGTAGCGGTCGGCTATCTGATCACAGGTCGCGACCGGATCTGCCTTAGAGACACCCGCCAGCCTGGCGGAGCTGTCTATGCTTTCAACTGATATGGTTCCCGGTGAGTAGTATGTTGTTTCGCCGCCAGATCCGGGGCTTCCCTGATTGTTGACACTTGTAAGTAGGAGTGTGAAGCTGAATCGACATGTCAGCGATGAGGCACTAGGGCTGCGACTGCCGGGATTGACAATTCGGAAGTTCCAGGTTTGTGTGGCACTATACCAGTTATTCGTGCCGTCAGTGGTCATGGCGAAGATCTGTGATTCGCGCATTTGGTCGCTCATGGCTCGCACGGAAATATCGCCGACTCTGAATATAGTGTCGCCCGGTCCCGGGCCGCCACTTATAGCCCCGCCCGCGCCAATGATGTTAGCTCCCTCGAATCGATACGACTCACCTGCCGCCACTGTCTTTTGGACAGGCAAAAGCGCAAGTGCTGTACTTAGACACAGCACCAAGCAAACGAGGAATAGCTTGATTCGGGCGGTGTTTATCATGGTAACGCCTGTCACATGCATGAAGCTATTGCTTATTGTACTCCAGGTTGTCTGGAAACTAAATAATTTGCACCGCGCAAACTACCCTGCGTTGTATTTGCAGGTAGGTATCACTATAATTTTGTGTAGATTCTATGGCCGGTTTATTACAAAGGTTTTTTAGTAAAGGGTACGCGTGTATCGCGGCTGTTGCTGTTGTCGGCGGTATCCTGATAGCTCTCGCCGCACCGATGCCGACGTATGCCGAGCCGCCTGCTGGCGCAGGCGGGGACGCAACGGTCGATATATGTCGCTCCAGCAGTAGTAACGACAAGTGTAATACTTTCATTGACAAGTACATTAATCCGCTCATTCGCGTCCTGACCGTGCTTGTCGGCATTATCGCGGTTATTTCGTTTATTGTGGCTGGCATTCAGTATGCATCATCAGCCGACGATCCTGGGGCTGTGACCAAGGCTAAGCAGCGGATGTTCAATACCGTACTGGGACTGATTGCATACATTTTCCTGTTTGCATTCATTAACTATTTGATACCGGGAGGATTCCTGTGATCGATTATCTGCTGGCGCTGTTCGCCGCCTGTCCTGGCGGCCGGAACTTTTTCCAGTTCCCCACTTGGTATGAGTACATCAGGGACAAGATGGATGTTGATGAGGGCGGCAAGTGTTCACTTCCGGCCATGGATCCGGCGAACTTTTTCGAGGTCGCCCCTTTGATTGGTTTGGCATTGATCGATATCGGGCTTAGGATCGCGTCTTTTGTTGCGATTGGCTATATAATATATGGCGGAGTCCAGTTTGTTATTTCTCAGGGTGAGGCAGATAAAACCAAGCGGGCCCGCCAGACAATCATTAACGGCTTGATCGGATT
>CALKHY010000192.1 GCA_937988795.1 uncultured Candidatus Saccharibacteria bacterium | reverse complement strand
TACATCTCCGAGCAGCTGATCCTCAAAACAGGAAAGAAGAAAGACATCCACGAGGCTGACCGGCTGCACCTCGAGCGCGCCGTGCTGGTGTTTGATGACCTGGCCCAGCTGTTCCCCAAGGACTTCCAGCGGCTAGACTGCGTGCGCAGCGGGGAGCTGCTGGACATCCCAACCATCAACAACATGCTGTGGGAAAAGATCAGTCCGCTCCTGCCGCCTCCGCCTGCGGACAAGCCGAAGAAGCGGACCAAGCCGGCCGAGCTGCCGGAAGTTGCCGGCGCCGACACTGATGACGCCGAGGAACCAACGGCCGCAGCAGCCGACGTAGAAGTCAAGCTTCGCGAAGTTACGATAGAGGCGGTGCCGCACGCCAACCTCGTACTAGAGGACGCCAGCGGGCTACTCGTCCAAAAAATTGAACGCATCATTCCTGGCGCGCGCGTCACATACCCGGATACGCCGCACGTTTACCAGCCACACAACCTCATTCCTGCTGCCCAAAAAGCCTACGAATCAAAGACCAGCACGCTACTGGGGCTGTATGCCAAAATCGTCGCCGGTCTCGGCAAAAAGGGCGGGCTGGACGCGGCCGAAGCCCGGTCTGTGGCCAGCGCAGTGCTACCAGTAGGCGTCAGCGCAACGGTGCAAATCTCGCCAAACGACCCCAACATCGAACAGCTCATTGTGTCGTTAATTAACGATCCTCTACCGGAACTACAAGCCGCCGGCGCCAGCCTCTTCGCCCAAGCTATCAAGCAAAATCCAGATCTGTTTACAAACGATCCGAAGCCGTCAAAGCGCGTCGGACTTACTGCGGTCGCAGCCATCGCGGATGAATTCCTGGCCGAAAACCACATCGGCCAACAGGAGCCAGTCACACTCATTGCCATCTGGCCGCGCAACGAAAACGACCTGATCGCCGACATCATGTACTCGCACACCGGTCTGCCGCTGCGAACCATCCAGGACCGCATCGCCAGCTGGCCCATGAACCGCAAGCTCGACGTGCTCGAAGCATACTTGTCTGACGCCGACGCCCCAGTCGGCCCGGCACTAGAGCGCGTCCACTACAGCTGGGACCTGCTCACGCCGTACAGCACGTTCCGCGAACTGCAGCGATATCCGTCAGAAGCGCTGGAAGCCCAAACCCTCACGCCACGCCACGGCTACGACGTGCCGAAAGTCGTCGAAGATGCCGGCCTCACCGACACCTACGAAAAGTGCTTCGACCTCAGCCTCGAACTCTACAGCGATCTCCAAGCCGCCGGCCACTACCAGGAAGCCCAGTATGCCACCCTCCACGGCCACGTCCAGCGCTGGAAGCTGACCATCAACGCAGCACAACTCTCAAATCTCCCAGACAACCCCACTACGCAAACAATGCGCGAAAAGCAAGCCGAAGCCCACCCAACAATTGCAGAACCCCCTAAAAAAACCACGGCCGAAGCCCGCCAAAAGACTTCCTGACAATACAATCAATATTATCGATACAGACTATACAACTATGCAGGTCTGCTCACAGCAGCAAAGGCCGGATGGTCAAAGTCAACCCCTACTAGATGACTCAGCCATCCAGGCACCCGTACGACCATGTCGCCGCGCCATACGCGGGCATGATTGGCTTCCATATTCCCAGTTCGGGCCATCTCTGCAGCCATACCGGATCCTCGGCCACGGCGTGGTGTTCTGCGCTCGCAATAATATGCGCCTTTATAATGCCAGCCACATCTTTTACCCGCCCAGCTTGCAGCTTTGTCTCGGCCAACATATGTACCGGAGTACCGCAAGCCCACCTACCACTTCGCTCGCCTCTAGGGCCGCATCAAAATCTTTGGGCAAAGACCTATGCCCGTCGTACTGTAACATTTCGGGGAAGAACATGCCGTGCACCGGATATTGACGACCCTCGAGGAAGACACGGTAACCCAGTAAGTAATTGTCCGACCCCCACACTCGTTTGTTTAGGTCTACGAATTTCTGTCGGGAGACATAGCCTCAACATCGAAAGGCTCTGCATAATCATGAGCCATAATAATATCTCTATATGTGTCGGCTCTCAGCGCTAACATTAATTACGCCTAGATCGTAGCTTCGCTACCGCATTAAGCGCAACATCGCCCGGAACTCCAAGTAACATTGCAGCTGTCGATGCAGGCAATGGCGGCTCGACTTCGCCCATCCGCGCAACAATCGCCCCAATATCTGGCGCGAGTAGCCGTTGTCGTGGTGGCAGTGCATCCAAGAATTGTTGTGCTTCCAACAGGTGCTCTGCCTGACGGCTAGCATCTCCTACTCCTACTCCTGTTTCTATTGATCCTGCCATGAATCTTTTCTCCCATTTAAAAACCGGGCTCTTGGATTGAGCCCGGTTGGTTGCTATTTGATTATTTTGTTTTACGACTCAATCCGCTTATATGCGTATGCAAAATAAAAGCCGAAAAAGCCCCAAACTTTGCTTGCGCTAGTAAACGGATTGGCGTAAACCATAGCGCCATCATATACAAAAGCAACGGCCCCGTCAATAGCAAAAGCGCACAAGAACAGCAAAAATGAAGAAAAGATTAAACAATATTTGACATAACAAACGAATTACTATATGCTTAACGCCATGACCAAATTTGCAATCATTACCAAGCTCGTACTCCTCCAGACCGCCTTGGAGCTTGGTTAATAGTTACTATAAAAGTTACATAAAAGATCAACCAGGCTCCACAAAACGGGGCCTGGTTTTTATATGTGCTATGCGATACGAAACAGGCTTATACCGACCAGTCAGGATTGAGACTCTTACCCCTCACACTGCCGGACCAACGGTGGAAGCATTGTTGGGCCCTGATTACGAGCGGGCTGTTAGAACTAATCTACTTGACTGTTTTGCAGTTAGCGACGGGGCCATACAGCACATTCTGTGCGGTGAGATCAAAGAGATTGACGCGAACGGCGCAGCAGTGGTTGGCGGCTTTCATCATTTGCCTTCGGCACAGCACGCGGAGGGCACGGGTGAGATTTGGCCAGACGAAACCAACGACCCTGCTAGTGGCGACGATACGCGCCCGTATGCAACGCTGGTTATGATTCAGGGACACCTTAAGAAATCCTTGAGGCGCGCACCGCAGAGTCGCCACACCATCCAGGTTCCCACACTGAACAGTATGTTCCCGCGTGCACTAAGCCCCTTGGAGGTGCTTGAAATGATACGCCAGGCATACTTTAGCCGCAACAGAGCAAGCGAGGTAATTGAGGGGCCGAACCGTGTAGTATCGCTTGGCGTTGCGCCAGAAACCGAGCGCTCCTCGGCTATGGCAATCAAGATTGTCTGGGATCTGTTGAGCGAAAAAATTATATCGGCTGTTCCCGAACTTCCGGCTGAAGAAAAGGCAAGAGTCAGACACATGTACAACTGGCAACAAATTGTGCCGGCAGCTGGCAGGATAGCCTTAAGGGGACCGGGCCGATACCGTACGGTAAGACACGCAAACACAGGCCAGAACCGTTAGCAGCATAGATTGACAGAGTAAGTCGGAATAAATAGAATTGATTGCGATGATGAAAATGCCAGTTGTGAAGCAGAAACTCCTCCTCAGCCTTATAGGGCTGTGCTTCACAATGGTTGAAGCCTGAGAGAGTAGATCTCTTTAGCACAGCCCGAACATCAGGCTTCAACCGAAGCCTGATGTTCGTTTTTAACCAATGCTGGGAGGGAGTTAGGTATGGCATCCGAGAGAGGTGGTCATGAGTTCCAGTCGTACCCGAGTGCATTAACAGCGGACGGCTCACGCCCCCGCACATTCCAAGAAAGCATGACTGCACTAACATGGTTGGCGATTATGAAAAAACCCGTAGCAACCGCTACAGAAATACCCAATATAAACACGGAGCAGTTACTGCAGGCAGCACCGCAACCCAAAATAAACCCAGACAATCCGCAACAATAAAATGTCAATTGCAAATATTCTTCTTGGTCTCAATCTCGTAGTGACCGGCTCGTTGGAGCGCGGATAGGAGTTTGCCAAGGATAAGCAAAAAAGCAAACCGCCGGGCTCCAAACCAAGGAGCCCGGTTTTTAACGTAACACGAAGGAGACAAGCAATGGGAAGCAGGGAAACTAACACGTATGCCGGCGTCATGCCTGATGCCGCCAAAAACAGTGCCGAAACCATGGCAATGCCCGATCAGATCAACAGGGCAGGCAGGGTCGTCCAGGTTCTGCATTGGATAGATAGTGCAATAACAGATTACCAACAAACGCAACCTGACTATGGGGTATCGCAGGACCCGATTATGGGCACAAGCCCACAGCGAGCGGTGCAAGAATCCCTTGATTTACGCTGGTAACGGCTTCAGTGGAAACAACCGCCAGAAATTGACATTTTCGCGCCATAAGAATATATTAGGTGCTAATGTCAACTAAGAGCATTATTCTTGGCCTCGTGATTATCGGCTCGTTGGAGCGCGGCTAGGAGTTTGCCAGGAATAAGCGAGAAAGATAGCAAACCGCCGGGCTCCAAAGAAAGAGCCCGGTTTTCATTTTTAGGAGGTACCTATGACCGCACAAAAACCCAAGACCTTTGGTCCGTACTCCCCGATCCGCCGGGTGGGAGATCTGTACTTCACAGCCGGGCAGGTGGGCGCTGACCCCGAAACCAAGACAGCCGACCCGGACATCCACGCGCAGACCATCAAGGCGCTCGAAAACCTCAAAGAAGTGCTGGCAAGCGAAGGCTTGGAATTGTCTGATGTGGTGAAGGTGACGGCGTTTTTGACGGATTTGGACGACGCGCCGGTGTTTGGCGAGGTATACGCGCAGTACTTCTCTGAGCCTTTGCCAGCCCGCACCACGGTGTGCGTCAAGGAGCTGCCGCGTGTTGCAAATAATCCCTTAAAGATCGAAATTGAAGCCATTGCTGCCAGGAAGGAGAACCATGACTAAAGAAACTATCGACGGCGCAACTGCAGTTATCCGGGCGCTCGAAAAAGAAGGCGTTGAGTACATCTTCGGCTACTCCGGCGGCGCGGCCATCCCGTTGTTTGACGCGCTCGTTACTTCTAAAACCAAGATCAAGCTCATTCTGGTACGCCACGAGCAGGGTGCAGCCCACATGGCCGACGGTTACGCGCGCGCCAGCGGCAAGCCGGGTGTGGTACTGGTGACTTCCGGCCCGGGTGCCGGCAACGTCATCACCGGACTCATGACCGCGCACATGGACAGCGTGCCGATGGTTGTGCTGTCCGGCCAACAAATCCGGCCCATGCTGGGCATGGACGCTTTCCAAGAAGCAGACATCTTCAACCTCAGCATGCCGGTAGTCAAACACAATTACCTGGTGCGCGACACCAACGACCTGCCACGCATCGTACACGAAGCATTCCATCTAGCCACAACCGGCCGCCCCGGCCCAGTGCTGATTGACATTCCCAAGGATGTGAGTGCCGGCCTATTCACCGGCGATCCCAACAAAGCCCTGGACCTGCCCGCATACAAGCCAACGCATGAGGTTGACCACGCCAAGCTCGAAACCATTATGGAAGCCTGGCGCAAAGCCAAGAAGCCGGTCATCCTGGCCGGCCACGGCGTGCTGATTGCCAAGGCTAAAAAGCAGCTGGTAAAGCTCGCCGAAACCATGGACACACCGGTTGTCACCACGCTGCTCGGCAAGGGCGCTATCCCCGAAACACACCGCTTATCACTCGGCATGATGGGCATGCACGGTACCGCATACGCCAACAAGGCGGTTATTGAGTGCGATTTCCTGCTCAACATCGGCTCACGCTTTGACGACCGCATTGTCGGCAAGCCCGCGCAGTTTGCCGCGAACGCCTACAAGGCACACATCGACATCGACGCTGCCGAGCTCAACAAGATGATTCCAGTTGACGTGGCTGTTCGCGCTGACGCCAAGGATGCGCTTGATGCTATGGCCAAAATGGCTAAGCCAACCAAGTTTACCGAGTGGAACAAGCACCTCGACGGCTACCGCGAGAAATACCCGCTTCGCTACCGTACCGACCGCGGCCTGACCATGCAGCAAACAATCGACACGATCTACAAGATCACCAAAGGCAAGGCCATCATCAGCACCGATGTCGGCCAGCACCAAATGTGGGCCGCCCAGTTCTATAAAGTAAGCGAACCTGACCAGTGGCTGAGCTCCGGCGGTGCCGGTACCATGGGCTTTGGTTTCCCAGCGGCCATCGGCGCCCAGTTTGCGCGCCCGGACGCGCAAGTTGTCGCCATCGTCGGCGACGGCGGCTTTCAGATGACGCTGTACGAGCTGGCCACCGCCTGCATCCACAAATTGCCGGTTAAGATCATCGTGCTCAACAACCACTACCTTGGCATGGTCCGGCAGTGGCAGGAACTGTTCTACGACAACCGCGAAAGCGGCGTTGACCTGGAAGGTAACCCAGACTTCTGCAAACTGGCCGAGGCCTACGGCGCTGCGGCTGTCAACATCACCAAGCAGGATGAGCTTGAAGCCAAGCTGACCGAAGCCTTCGCCATCAACGACCGGCCGGTATTGGTCAACGTTGAAGTGGTAAAGACCGAGAACGTCTTCCCAATGGTTCCGGCCGGCGCTGCACTGGAAGACATGATTATCGAACCGCCAACAACCAAACTCGAAAAGCCAACAGGGAGCACATGATATGACAGACCACATCTACGATTTAACCCTCGTTGTCCGCGACGCGCCTGGCGTGCTGGTTCGCGTAGCCCAGGTGTTTGCCCGCCGCGGTTGCAACATCAACGCTATTCACGTCACGCCGCACGATGACGGCATATGGTCCGACATGCACATCACGGTGCGCAACGTCGCGCGCATGGACCAGATCATCCACCAGCTCGAAAAGTTGGTAGATGTGCGTAGCGTACGCGTGCATGAGGAGGAAGCATGAACGACGCGGTCAAGCAAACCCTCCTCGCGCGCGTGTACGACGTAGCTATTGAGTCGCCATTAGACAAAGCAGCCAAGCTGAGCAAACAGCTTGGCTGCGACGTTTATCTGAAGCGCGAAGACCTACAGCCTGTCCACTCCTTTAAGCTTCGCGGCGCATACAACAAGATCGCACAGCTCACCGACGAGGAGCGCAAAAAAGGCGTACTTGCCGCGAGCGCCGGCAACCATGCCCAGGGCGTGGCGCTGGCTGCACAAAAGCTCGGCATCTCAGCTCTTATCGTCATGCCGCGCACGACGCCGGACATTAAGGTAGAGGCTGTCAAATCCTACGGCGCCGAGGTGGAGCTTTTTGGCGACAATTACTCCGAAGCTGCCGAATACGCCAAGCGCCGTGTCGAGGAAACCGGCCGCACCTATATCCACCCCTTTGACGACCCGTTAGTAATCGCCGGGCAGGGCACAATCGGGCGCGAGATCCTTGAGCAGCTACCAAGCGTAACCCACATTTTTGTGCCAGTTGGTGGCGGCGGTTTGATCGCCGGCATCGCCCAGTTCATCAAAGCACTCCGGCCGGAGGTCAAAATCATTG
>CALKHY010000191.1 GCA_937988795.1 uncultured Candidatus Saccharibacteria bacterium | reverse complement strand
GGAGTTCAGACGTGTGCTCTTCCGATCTGAACTGCAGCGCCTGGAACTCGGTGCGCGCGAAGGCGCTGGCGAACAACCCGAGCGTCGTGCCGAGCAGCGCGTTAGCTACCGCAAGCACCACCAGCAGCCATTCCGGCCCGGCGATGTCGAGCCCATAGAGCCGTACCGCCACGGTGCTGGCCACCACCGCCTGAATCACCGCCAGCAGCCCAAAACTCAGCGCGTAACCCAGAATAATGTCGAGCTTGCCCATAGGCATGGCGAGCAGCCGCTCCAGTGTGTCGCTTGAACGCTCACGCAAGGTAGCGATCGAAGTTGTCAAAAACATCACCACAAATGGGAAAATGCCGAGCAGCGCCGCGCCGATCATGTCAAAAACACCGGGCATGTCGCTCAAAATCCAGGCGAGCAACCCCAGTAGCACAACCGGCACCACAAACAACAGGCCGAGCGTCCGGTGGTCATGCCCGAGCTGTTGCAACACCCTGGCGCTGGTAGCGAATGTTCTCCGCGGGCTCATTGCTCGCCCTCCGCCAATTTCAGAAACGCGTCGTGCACAGTTCTTGTGCCTGTTCGCTCAAACAACTCTTTCTTGGTGCCATGCATGAGCAGCTTGCCGTCGCGCAGCATTAGAAGTTCCGGGCACTGTTCGGCTTCGTCCATAACATGACTGGATATAAGCAGCGTCCTGCCCTGCGCCGCCAGCTCGGCAAACAGCTCCCACAAGCGCTTGCGCAGTACTGGGTCAAGACCGACAGTCGGCTCGTCCAGCACCAATAGATCCGGCTTGCCAAGCAGCGCCACTGCCAGGCTGACACGTGCCCGCTGTCCGCCACTCATCGTACCAACCAACTGTTTGGCGCCAGCCGAAAGATCTACTGCTTTTAGCGCCGCATCGGCCTCGCTCTTGGGCAGGCCCAGAATCGAAGCGAAGTACCACAAATTCTGCCGGGCTGTTAAATCCTGATACACTGCCGGCGACTGCGTAACGTAACCGATACGAGCCCTTAATTGCTTACTGCCAGCCGGCAGACCGAGCACCTTAATCTCCCCGCGCGTAATCTGCTGCGTGCCAACAATGGCGCGCATCAGCGTCGTTTTGCCCGATCCGCTCGGCCCGATCAGGCCGATAAGCTTGCCTGCGCCCAGCTGAAACGCAAGATCGCGCAAAGCGGTTATCTTGCCGCGTACCACAGTCAGTCCGCTGGCCGCAATGACGGGCTCATCATGCATATGTTTGATTATTCGCTACACACCTCTCCCAGTCAACAACACAAGGAGCAATAATCCTAACTCCGATGCTATAGCATCAAAAGTTAGGATAAGTGGGCGCGATCTGTGGGGTTAGAAATTTTATAGAGGAATATCCGTCAATGGGCGTATTGTGGAAGTGCCACAAACGAAGGAGGTGATGATGGCAGAAAAGTCTACATCCGGCCGCGGCTTTCGCGGGATGAGTCCAGAAAAACGGCGCGAGATTGCTGCGAAGGGCGGCCGTGCCAGTAGAGGCAGCCGTAAGTCCAAAAGTGGCACTACGTCGGCTACGTAATATAGCCGGCAACTACACAATAGTAGCGCCATTCCCCCAGGCGGCTACACCCCTAAAAACCGGAGCCCTCTGCTCCGGTTTTTTAACTTTTCGCTTGAGTGACCCCTTCCAACTTCCAAAGAAATAAAAATCCCTGCAGTAGAACAACGACCACATGACCCTTCTTCGCTAAAACTTCGAGGGTATTCTTCAAACCGTACTGATTACGAGCACTCTGTGCGACGCAATGCCAGTACCCTGTGGCTCGCCATTCGAAACCTTGGCGAAGAATGGTGGAGCATGGGGGACTCGAACCCCCGACCTCATGCGTGCGATGCATGCGCTCTAAGCCAACTGAGCTAATGCCCCGACAGTATGGTCATATTATAACGTATTGCCCGGCAAAGAGGACAACGTGATACACTGATACTCGTACGATAAAGCTTAAGTTTAGAGGATTGCTATGCAGGACGAACAGCCACTTCCAGGCTCAATACAACCCACTCCAGAAACGCCCCAAGCACAAAATGGCGGCGTAAATAATCCCCCCGAACATACCCCGGGCCAACAATACGGGCGGACGGCGCAAAGTATGGATCCTGGCGGCTGTCATTTTGCTCGTGCTGGCCATAGCTGCTACGGCCGCGCTCTGGGCCTTTAAGGTCAAAGATACCAGTACCGATACTGCCAACAATTCACAAGCTACACAGCAAACCGACCAGCAAGAACAAGAGGCAGAGGACCAACTGCAGCCTGAGGACGTAACAGAAGCAATACGCAAGGCGCTTGCCGCAAAGTTTCCGGTAATCGAAGGAGGCAATCCGTCCGGCAGTGAGCTCAGCATCACCATAGAAAAGCGCTCGCCGCCATACAAGCCGGCGGGATACAACTTTTACACCGACTATAATGGCGGGTCGACAATGTACATAAGCTCTCTCAGCAACGGACATCCCCTACCCTATCCGTCGGAC
>CALKHY010000190.1 GCA_937988795.1 uncultured Candidatus Saccharibacteria bacterium | reverse complement strand
GGCATGTCGGTAATGTCGGTGCCGTTCAGAATAATCGAACCTTTGGTGACGGTGTAGCCAGGATGGCCCATCAGCACCTGGGCAAGCGTGGACTTGCCGCCGCCGTTCGGCCCCATGATGGCGTGCTTTTCGCCCTTTTTGATAACGAGCGACACGCCATGCAGGATGTCCTTGGTGCCATCAGCGGTGCTGACGTGCAGATTCTTGATTTCTAACATATCTTTCATGATGTCTTGTTCTGATTATTCTGTTCTTGCTGTTCTCGCCATTCTTTTTCGAGCTGCTCGTTGATTTCGTCCAACATTTCCAGCATCTCGGCCTCAGTCATGCCATGACGGGCCACACCAATTTCAATACTGTCGTACTCGTTAAAGAAGCAGTTCGCGCAGTGCAGGCCGTACTCGGCAAGCAGCTCAATCGCCCGCGGGCACTCCTGCATAATCACCGAGAACGAATCGTACCGGGTAATCACGTACGGTGCCGAAAACGGAGTAGCCATATATAGTTAATTATACCACATTTTATTATCTATTAATAGTACTGGCCATGACGGTAGTCAAAGGAGTTATAAAGCTTGGTGAGCTCGAGCAGGATTTTGTCGATGGCAAGGCCTTTGCGGATAACGACCGGCACGTCGATGAGTTGTGCTTGGTCGTCGACCATCGAAACCATCACGCCCTGCTCGTAGCGGGTGGTCTCGTCCTTGTCTGGCTGCTGGGCGGCGACGTAGTCGTCGGCATCAATTGCCAGGTCAACACCGCTTAGGATGCGCTCGCCCACCCCTTCCAGCCGTCCGCGGTTACCTTGGCCGGACGGGTTGGCGGACGACGCAAAGACCAGCTTGCCTTGCTTTTCCCAAATTTCCTTGACGATGCGCTCAGACGGCTCGCCAAAGCGAACCACGAAACAGCTGGTCTGGCGCGGGTCGTGCACCAGTGAGCGGGCGTCTTCGGGCACGTACTTTTCAACTGCTTCCGGCTTCCAGGGCAGGATGCAGCCGAGCAGGATATTCTGGTCGTAGCAGCTTTGGTAGAGCTTCTCAATCGTTTCGTTGGTTTGGGCAAGCTGTTTGAGCTGCTCGATGGACGTGCAGAGCACGACTGCCGGCTTGCGCTTGGCACGCTGCTTGAGGTCAAACTTGCGCTCAAGCCCTCGCGCGTCAGTAGTGATAATGATGTAGCCCACCTTGGTTGGCGACACGATTGCTGCACCGCCTGCTTCGAGCAACTTTACAGCCTCTTCAGTTGCAGCGGTCGGATTGTCTGACCAACGGATTGTCTTTGTCATTCGTTCTGTCTCCTTTACTTTCTTACCTTCTTATTGCTTCGATAATTTTGTCGCCGAGCCCGGTCGTGGTGAGCGGGTTTTCTTTCGCGATATCTTCGGTGCCGTAGCCGGCGGCGAGCACTTCCTCTACAGCCCCAAAGATTGCGTCCCGCTCGTCCTTGAGGCCAAAGCTATACTCCAACATCATGGCGGCAGACAGGATGCTGCCGATTGGGTTGGCAATATTCCTGCCCGCGGCTTGCGGGTAGGAGCCGTGGATCGGCTCGTACAGCGCGGTTTTTTCGCCGATTGAGGCCGAAGGCAGCATGCCCAAGCTGCCGGTAATGACGGACGCTTCGTCGGTCAGGATGTCGCCGAACATGTTTTCGGTAACGATGACGTCAAAGTTGGCCGGCGCCTGGATGATCTTCATGGCGGCGTTGTCGACGTACATGTACTCGACCGTGACGTCCGGATAGTCCACCTGCATAGCCTGCACGGTTTCGCGCCACAGGCGGGAGGTTTCGAGCACGTTGGCTTTGTCGACCACCGCGAGCTTGCCGCGGCGTTTCTTGGCCAGGTTAAAGGCGTACGAAGCAATACGCTCAATTTCGGCTTTGCTGTATTCGGCGGTGTCGAAGGCCGAGGTGCCGTCTTCGGAGCGGCCACGTTTGCCAAAGTAAATGCCGCCGATCAGCTCGCGGATCACCACAAAGTCAACACCGCGCACGATGTCGCTCCTGAGCGGCGAGCTGGCCTCGAGGCTTGGGAAGGTAAAGATTGGGCGTACGTTGGCGTAGAGCCCGAGATCCTTTCGCATGGCAAGCAAGCCTTGCTCGGGCCGGACTTTGGCCGTAGGGTCGTTATCAAACTTCGGGTCGCCGACGGCGCCGAACAGCACAGCGTCGGCGGTTTTACAAAGCTCGCGCGTGGTTTCGGGGTAGGGGTCGCCGGCTTTATCGATGGCGACTGCGCCGATCAAACCCTCTTTAAACGCAAATGCATGGCCGAACACCTCGGCTACCTTCTCAAGCACGCGGCGGGCCTGCGCCGTCACTTCCGGGCCGATGCCGTCACCAGGCAGGTATGCGATAGTCTTTTTCATGCTTGCTCCTTTGATGCTGGAATCGAGAAATCATTCTTTCTCGTCTTTTCAAACTCTTCGATCTTGTCCTTCATGCTTACCAAATAGTCAACGTCGTCATAGCCATTCATGAGGCAGACTTTTTTGTAGGGGTTGATGTCAAATTTGGCTGAGAGGTTGAGTTTGGGTACGCTAATAGTCTGCTTCTCAAGGTCGACTTCGATAACGGTTGAAGGGTCATTGTGCACGGCGTCGAAGAGCTTGCGCAGGAACGTTTCGCTCACTTGCACTGGCAGCAGGCTGTTGTTGAGTGCGTTGTTTTTGAAGATGTCGCCAAAGAAGCTGGACACAACCACACGAAAGCCGTAGTCCACGATGGCCCACACGGCGTGCTCGCGGCTACTGCCGCTGCCGAAGTTGTGGCCGGCAATCAGGATTTCGCCGGTGTAGCGGGTGTCGTTGAGCACAAAGTCCGGCACCGGATTGTCCTCGGCGTCGAAACGCCAGTCGCGGAAGAGCTTATCGGCAAAGCTTTCGCGAGTGGTGGCTTTGAGGTAACGCGCCGGCAGGATTTGGTCGGTGTCGATGTTGGCCTTGTCAATCGGCACCGCGGTTGAGACGACGCGCACTAATTTTCGTTTCTCAGTCATAGCAGCTCCCTCACATCAGTTATC
>CALKHY010000189.1 GCA_937988795.1 uncultured Candidatus Saccharibacteria bacterium | reverse complement strand
GCGCTTGATTATCTCCTAAACCGCCCGGAGCAGACATTGCTAGTTGTGACGCACGGCTATTTCCTGCGCATCATTGCGGCACGAGTATTGCTTGGGGACACCCTGACGCCCGCGCTGCTCAAGCGCTTCCAACGGCTCAAATCCATGGAGAATACAGGTATTACCGTCATAACGCACGAACCGGCTTTTCGGGAAGACCCCTGCTGGCGGCTTTGGATCTACAACGACCACGCGCATTTGGCGGAATAGGTTATTTTCGGATGCAAAAACAGAGGTCAAACGACCTCTGTCTGAAATTCCTGAATTGGTACCCCGGGTAGGATTCGAACCCACGACCTTGACGTTAGAACCGTCTTGCTCTATCCGCTGAGCTACCGGGGCGTAACGCAGCCTATTATACCAGATTTACATCTGTTAGTCTCTACCTTGGAGCCTCATCCTAACTTTTGATGCTATAGCATTAAAAGTTAGGATTGGACTAGTAGGACTGCGATATTCTTATATGGTAGAAGACGACATTATCTAACGATTATGATAAAATAACAGATACGCGGGTGTCGTATAACGGCTATTATCCCAGTTTTCCAAACTGGTGACGGGGGTTCGACTCCCCCCACCCGCACCAGATTGTTGAGTATTAGAAAAACGGCCCGTCTTCCGGGCCGTTTCCTGTTTGATACAGAAGTGTGCTTACTTGCGAACAGCTGCCTTGCGGCGGTTTAGAATACTGATCGCGCCGAGCGAGCCAAGGATGCCGAGGCCGGCAAGAGAGCTGGTCTTGGCATCGGCGCCGGTTTCTACCAACTCGCCCTTTTCTACCTCCTTAGGCGCGACGATCACTGGTTTTTCTTCAATAGGGGCTGCAGCAACGACTGGCTTGTGCACAACAGGCTTTTCATGCACAACCGGCTGCTTTACAACTTCGCGAACGACCTTTTCATGCACGATTGGACGCTCGACCGTCTCGCGTTGCACGATTACATTCGTCTCTTGGTTCACATTCTGACTGACTTCTTGTCGCACCTCAGTTGGTTGGTGGTGGATAACCTCGGTCTTTTCGATTTTCTCTACCTTTTCGACCGGCTTTTCTTCGGGCTTAGGTTGCGGCTTCTTGTCGTCTTTTGGCATCTTGGGCGGAATGCCGTCTTTCTTGTAATTCTTGTACTCTTTGTAGTCGTTGAGGCGATCTTTCTTTGTATCGTATTCGTTGCTCGGTGCGTAGCTCTTGTCTTTGTTCTGCGATTTATCCTGGTAGTCACTGTATGAGGACGACCTCTTGTCTTTTTGTATTGTCTGGTCGCTTATACTGTTTGCGGTGCTTGAGCTTTGCACGTCGGTATAGGTGCGGTCTTTTTTCTCCGGGAATGCGCGGTAGCCGGATGCGTCGTAGCCGTCGGCCGTGGTGCTGCTCGTGGCGCTCGTTTCGCTAGCGCTGTCGTCGCTGTCGGCCGATACCAAGGCTGGCGCGGCTACCGGCGCGGCCAGCAGCAGGGCGACCGCGACGGCTGTT
>CALKHY010000188.1 GCA_937988795.1 uncultured Candidatus Saccharibacteria bacterium | reverse complement strand
TGGTCAGTGACTGGAGTTCAGACGTGTGCTCTTCCGATCTATTTAAAGCTGTTATGGTAATATTTACGGGTGAAACACGAGGAGGTGGTTTCAGATGTGTGTATTTAATAAGTTGAGCAATATGTTCAACACCATCGTCAAGAAGTATAAGCGTGCTACACCCAAGCAGTTGGTGATGGCCGGTGTGTTCATGCTGGCGTTCGCCGGTGCTATCGGTGCTGGTTTTGCCGCCAAGAGTTCTTCTTTTGCTGCCGGCAACCAGACTATCCGTGATTGTAGCTACAACTCAATCGACCATCACAACATTGGTGGCGGCTGTGGTGCCCTGACTGCATATGAGCTGTGTGTGGACCTTTGGACCAACAGCCCAAGCGACCTGCGCACCATTTATAAGGAGTTCGGTCTGGATGTGAAAGACTGTGACAACCAACGCTTCTTTAATGAAGCTGTTCATGGTGTAATCAACAAGAAGGGCGAACTGATTGTTGACGGCCAGGTTGTCATGACCGACGTTTGGACCATGGGCCGTACCACTCTGAATGGTGCTCAGCCGACAGCCATTACCGTTGGTGGCAAAACCTACTACCACAGCCACCCAAGCAAGTCGTTCGGCCAGAACGAGCTTGACGCTATCGTCTGGTTTAATGATGACGGTGAGGTGCAGTTCGCTGTCCTCGAAGCTTGTGGTAACCCGGTAACCAAGGGTAAGAAGATTCCTTCTGGCGCTAAGTGCGAAGACCTTGTCGCGCACGAAGTAAAGGGCAAGAAGAACACCTACCAGTTCTCGACCAAGGCTAGCAAGTACGGCTTCGCCAAGTACGTCAAGTTCAACTACTACGTCAACGGCGAACTGGTCGCCACCACTAACGATCCTTCCGCTAAGACCAAAGAGATTACGCTGACCAAGGACTCTACGGTTCGGGTCGAGATCGAAATCAGCCTGCCGGGCGGCAAGAAGAAGACCATCAAGGCTGGCGAGTGCGAGAAGAAGATCCCGTACGAGAAGGAAGAAAAGTTCATCTACGCTTGTAAGAACCTTTACGCTACCAGCAAAGACAACATCACTTTCCGCTTCTTCGCAGTTCCGAACAACAGTGCTAACGTCAAGGCTGTCAGCGCCGACTTCGAGCTTGACGGCAGCTCAATGGCTAAGGGCGTAACCAAGAAGAACGATAAGGGTGAGTTCTACACTGACTACACCTTCAAGGACGAAAAGTCGCACACCATCAAAGCTGTGATCAACTTTGAATACACCAAGGACGGCAAGACCTACAAGGTCCAGTCCAAGGAAGAGTGTAAGACCAAGGTAACGCCGAAGCAGCCGCCGGTATGTGAGCACAACCCCAAGCTGCCGCCGGACCACCCGGACTGCCAGCCTCCGGTCAAGGAGTGTAAGCCTGGCATCCCTGAGGGCGACCCGCGCTGCGAAACCTGCGAAGACAATCCAGGCAAAGAGGGTTGTGAACTGCCCGAAACCGGTCCTGCTGGTGTAGCCGCTTTGTTCGCTGGTGTCACCGCTGCTGGTACCATCGGCCACCGCCTGTTCGCTAACTACCGCAACCGCCGCTAATTAGGGCATGCTGTGGAAAACTAGCTAGCCAAATGCACAAAAGTGTGCTAAAGTGGCAAAGAACGAGTAATTGACTGATCGCTCTAACCTCTCTGAAAATCCCCTCTCTTAGTAAGAGGGGATTTTCTTTATGCCGGGGGCGGCGCGGATGTTTGCGGGAACCACATAAAACGGCGCGCGTCCGCTATCTTGCCGTCAGCATCGGGTTTTTGCAGGATGGTTTGCCGGCGGTCTGGCCGACTGGCTACATGCACGGCACCGGCTTTTTCGTACGCCCGCCAGGCGCCGATATTGCTCCCCCAGGTCTCGAGGCCGATATTGCGCATGCCCAGCGCCATCGATCCCGAAACGATCGCGACCGTAAACAGCGTGCCGAGGCCTCGGCCAGCAAATTCATCGCTGATCCGGACGGCGAAGGTGCTATCGCAGTGCGGCAATTCCGGTGATCTTTTCTGCTCTGGCCGGGTCCAGCCGTAACCCGCTAGTGCCGCCTCTGTCAGCGAACGCAGCTGGAAGAAGAAAGGCTCTTTTGCATACCATGCTGCGGTCATGATCTCGTCGCCAAAGCGAGCTGTTAAATCTTTGGGGCAGAATTCGCGCACCGCTTGCTGTCCGGCAATGGCCTGAACGGCGGGTAAGTCCCTGCGGCGTAGGTTCATAAACACGCCAAACCCTAGTTCGCCAAGCGCCCGGGCGGCTATTTGGCCAGTTTCATCTAGTGCCTCAATATTCAGCGGGGTAAGTGATTCGGCGAACGGTGACGGATGGGGTTGTATTGCCTCTGTCATGTCCTGATAGCCTTTACGAGTTTATTAACGGTTCTCTGTACAACTGCTGCATCCTGGCCAACGGCCCAGGCGCGGACTAACGGCTCAGTGCCGGACGCGCGGACAAGCAGCCGCCCTGTGCCATTTAACGCAACAGTTGCTTCCTCTACGGCTGCAGTGATATGTGGTCGCTCGAGCAGCTCCCTGCTGTT
>CALKHY010000187.1 GCA_937988795.1 uncultured Candidatus Saccharibacteria bacterium | reverse complement strand
CGGCGCAAGAGGATGGTTTGGTTATGGATTTTGTCGGCGACGAGTTGGCGGGCGACATGCAGATTCTGCTCAGGCGTGAGCTTGTACTGCTGCTCACGCAGCAGAAAGTTGGCGTCGTGCTCAAAGCCAAAGTAAGCGTAGGGCTTAAGGTTGGGCTTGAGCAGGCAGACGCTAATCCCCTGCTCATTCAGATCACGGATGAGGCTGGTGGTGATGGAGATATCACCGATGATCATCAGGTGCAGCACGCGGCTAAGGCTGCACTGATTGACGATTTCGCCGTTTTTTTCGTAAATAATATTTTTGTTGCGTAGCCGCAGGCGCGATTCTTTGCCAGGTTCGACAGTAACGGCTAAGAGTTGCTTGCTCTCTACCTCTGGACGTGTAAGCATGTCAGAATTTTTGGTCTCCCAGGAACGACCCTATTATTATATATTATAAATTATTTATGTATATATTGCAAGCGTTACCAACTTAGCGGCGAGTATATGTTGCTGTCGCAGTTGGCGCAATGGTGCTTTAGTAGCTTTTCGGGTGTGTAATTTTGCATTTCGGTAATTATCTCTTTTAGGCGCGCCTTGTCTTTTTCGGTTGGTGGCGATACTGGATACTTTTTGTTGTCGAGCATGCTGTAGAAGGCGAGCTTGGTTGGCTTGTAGCCCATTTCGAGCAGGCAGAAGTACTCGGCGTAGAGTTGCATATAGTGGCCCTCATACAGCTTCTTGATTTTGGCTTTACGCTCTATTAGCTCGCCTGTTTCTGTGTCGAAGATGTCGAGCTTGCCCTGGATGCCCAGCTCTTCGCTGAATATGTTCATATTCTGCAGCACGCTTTTGCGGTTGGAGTAACGCTTTAGCTCGATTGCTTCGTGCGCCGCCTTGCCCCGCACTTGCGGCGTCTCGTGGTAGCTGGCGGGGGTAATATCCCCCGCCGCAATGTGCATGTAGAGCGACCTTGGACAATAGAGAAAGTCGTTTATGGTACTGATGGCGATGTAGGGTTCCATTCCTCTTGTGTGTGTTTATCCCAATCTTTTTTGCTGACGAAGAGATCAGGCCTGTCCGGCTTTTTGCTGATGTTTTCCAGGATGATGATCCCCTTGCGGGCAATGTTGTACGCGCCGTTGGCGTCGCCGTTGAATTCGCGGCGGATGCGGTCGGCATCTTCGGCTTTGATTTTTTCATCAAACTCAGCGAAATTTTGCGGTGACAGCACCCTGCCCTTGTATTCCGCGTAGGTGCTAAAGAACGGTTTTACCGGCGAGGCGATAAAGTCGACATCGCTCGTGTTAAGCTTTTCCGCCTTGATGTTGCCATGTTCGTCAGTCTCTGTCTTCCATTGCTCCGAGAACGAGTTACGCAGGTTTAGGACGAGGTTAAAGAGGTATATGAACGCCTGGTAAAAGCTGCGTTCTTTGCCGTCGAACATGCGCTTGCCTGCAAGCTCGCCGTCTGTTTCTTTTCGCAAAATTTCGTCGCGTAAATCTTCGGCGTCTGGGCGCTCGAAATCCCACAGATCAAACAGTTCGCGGAATTGCTGATTTAGATCTATCAGTGTGTGCTGCCAGTAGCCATTCTCGTCCTTTTCGCGCCTGATGCGGGGCACTTTTGAGTAAACGGTGTAAGTTTTGTTTAATAGGTTGTTTTTGAATTTTTTGTCGGCAAAATTAGCTGGATTGTAGGCAAAAAAGTAACTTTGCTCTTCTTCGTCCCAACCGATGGCATCAAATTTTTCGATCGCGTCTTTTATCTTCTCCTGCGATGCAGAGTTGCTGATGTAAATGTTTTTGCGAAAGCCTGTGAGCGGATCTGTGGTAGAAGTGTACTCAGCTTGGGTGTAGAAGATGATGCCGGTTTGCTTGCCCATTTTTTCGAACGTCTCGAACGGCGCGGCGAGCTGGTAGCCATTGAGAATGCCGCCCGGCTCGGTTGGCTCGCGATCCTTGAAAGTAAGGTAATTGAGTTTGTCGATGAGCTGTTTTTCGAGCTGCTGGTAGACACTGCGTTCAATACCGCCGCGTACTTGCTTGAAGCGCATGTTGAGGTCTTCCATTACGATGATGGCGTTGTATTGAATCGCCAGATCGACGATCTTGCGCACTACTTGCGACACATAGCCTGCCTTGAGGTCTTTTATTTTTGCAACCGGGCTCCACGACTGGCGGTTTTCGCGCCGCTCCTTTTCGCGCTCTACCAGTTTTTGGTAGTAGTCCTGGCCATTGATGACGTTCAGGCTTCCCTGGTCTAAAATCTCGCCTTTTTGGTTGATGACCGAATAGTACACTAGGTGCTTTTCGCCACGGTCAAGGCCGATAATGTTGATGCCTGGATTATTGGCCAGCAATTCGTTGATTTCGCTATTGAATTTACTTGGCCTGCCGGCATCCATGTTAATGACAATTGGTAAGTGGAAGAGTAATTTTTCTTCTGCATAGCGCTTGTGGGCAATTACTTCTTTGTCCTGCTTGTCTTTGCGTTTTTCTATGCTTTCTGATTTGTCGCGGTAAAACACCTCGGCACCACCGCTGAGTTTGAGGATCGGTTTTTTGAGGTTGGCTTCGCTAAAGAGGTGCTTAAAGTAAAGCGTGTGAATGTTTGGCTTACCTTTTGTTCCTTCGGCAAAGTCTTTATTAGTTATTTCAAACAGATATAGGTAGCGGTCAGTCGTACTGCTGATTATTTGTCTGTCGACAAAATCTGCTTTAACTGGAACAAATTTCATTCCAAATGTAGGTAGGCTGGAAAATGCTTTCTGCATCTCGGTTGGCGTCGAGAAGTCTTGCTTTAGGAAGTTTTCAAGAAAGTCGTACCGATCAAGATACTTGTCTCTTAACAAATCTTTAATAAACGCGACATGGTCGCGGGGGTTGCTAAATCTGGTTTTATGTTCTTGGAATGATAGTTGCTCCCCAAGTTTATGCTTGGTGTAAGAAGCATAAACTTGACCGCCTACGATATTTTTACCCCAGTCTAGTTGATAGTATTCTAATTTTTCATAATATTCATCACCATTTCGGACATTTAGACTGTCTGCAAACTTACTACGATCCAAAAAGCGCGAGTAAGTTGTTATGCCTAAGTAGTATTTGTGGTCTTTGCGCAAGATGTAACCATAGAACTGGGCATTGCCTTCCGGACTTTCGGCCCAGCCGCCGAGTAAGTTGCCCTTTTCGAAGTTGAGCTTGATTTTATCTTCTTGGTAGGTCTTTTTTGTGACGAAGTTGCGGAAAGCGTTGTAGTAGCGAATGAAGTCAAAGTCTTTGGCGTAGGCCTCGAGTTCAGCGTAGAAGTTGGTGCTGATACCTTGCTGATCTGCTAGGTCTCGCTCATCAAGCGCTAGATATTTCATGAGTTGGTAAATACGCAAAGCTGCATCGGCGTAATTTTTAACCTTGGCGACCTCGTCTTTCTTGCGCGCCTTTGAAAAGCTGGTGAGTGTTATGGCCTCTTTCAGGCAAGAATCGTAGCCTTTTACAGCGCTGCCGCCTTCGCTCGTATCGTCAAGAAAGAGGCTTTCAAACTCATGCTTCCAAATAGTCAGAAATTCTTGCCAATTAGGTTGTTCTGGGGTAATGATTCCTTTTTTATAATAAATCTCTTTGAACGGCGCCTCCTTTAGGCTTTCGACAGCGCGTTTGACGTCCGCCAGTGTGACGAATTTTTTTACCTTGACGGTGTCGCGTTCGTCTTTGTCTTTTGCGGCCTGTGGCAAAAGACTTTCAAACTGATAGGAGTCAGCAAACCATCGGTGGGAGATGCTATTGATGGTGCTACTTTTTATAAAGATGCCTTCGTACTCATCGGCAAATTCTTCATTGAAAAAACGGCGCATAAAGTTCTTGGCTTCTTCAAAACGCGCCTGATTAAACGTAACAAACTCTTGGAAGCGTTCAATAAACACTTCTTCTTCGCTGGCATCATGGCGCGCTTCGATAAGTGCTCTCTGTTTGCTAAGATCTCCAAGGATTTGCTTCTCAAGCGTCTTAAAGAGAGGATAATCTGTTTTGTTGAATTTCTTGCCTTCCCGTTTTGCCTCGCTGGCTTTAGCGTCGCGACGTTCTTTGATGCGCTGGTTGATACGGCCAATGATCTTGTTGTATGTTTCTTCGTTGTCTTCTTTGCCCTCTACCGCTTCTATGTTGCTCTGGCGCAGGTAGTATTTGTAGTTTGCGGCGTCAAATATGTCGGTGCGGCCAAAACCGATTTCTTCGTAGGTTTTATGGTATTTGTCTTCGAAAGTTTTTTTGTTGGCCAAAAATAGCTCGAAGTTACTGACAATGCGGGTAGCCAGCGCCGTAGCCTTGCCCGTGTTGTCGTAAATGTTTTTTCGAGTTTCTTGGAACTTGGTTAAATACCCGGTGAATCTGTCGAAGCTATCAAAAATGTAACGCTTGTGGCCAGGGTTTTCGCGCTCCTCGACAAACAGGCTGGGCAATCCTTCGGCTTGGGACTGAGCGTCTTTTTCTGGCGGAAAGCGATGTTTGAGAATGTCCAGCACGCCGGCCGAAGTGAGGAAGCCAACGCCTTTGGCGTTTTCTTTGTTTAATGTTTTCTCTTGCAAGACGCCTGTTTCTAGGTAGTGCTTTTTCCAGGCCTCGGCCTCTTTGTTTAGCCGGTCAAGGATTTGATTGTATAACTTTTTCCTCTCTTCGTCGGTGGCCTTTTCTATGTTCTGTATTTTCTCTTGCAGGGTTGTTGTCTCCTGGCCGGATAGGCGCGCTTCGTTAAGTTCTTTTCTAAGTTTACGAAGCTTGGTAATTTGTTCGTCTACAAATTTGGCAAAACCTACAAAGTCGATATTATTTACTTTTTCGGGCGCTAGCGCATCATTGATAAAATCTTGATGCAGTTTGTCGAAATAGGGTTTGGCTTGGTTGTAGCTGTCGTCAATGGTTTGGTCTTTCTTAAAAACTTTATTTTTTTCAAGCAACTCTTTAGTTTTTCCTACAGGTTTGAGCTCGAAACGCAAAGTTTTGGAAAGTGAGTATTTGCTGGTAAAGTTGTCAAAAATTGATGAAGCCATGGCTTATTTCTCCTTTTCTTGGCCTTCGTAGTTATTATTTAATTCGCCGGATTCGAGCAGTTCAAGCCCTTTGACTACAGGCATTTTGGCATGTCCGACACGGCCCTCCAGGCTGCCGTAAACGGCGGCGAGCCCGGTGGTGAGCATTTCTAGTTGCGCTTCGCGCTGTTTCCAAATTTTTTCGTATGCCTTGCGTTCGCGGACGATTTGCTCGCGCATGTTGCGGTAGGTTTCGAGCTGTGCTTCGATGTGGTGGGCAAATTCATGGCTGGTGATGAAGGCATATAGCGCGTCGGCGGCTGTGCCACGGTGCTGAGCGATCGCGCGTTCGCGGGCGGCGGCAAGCAGGCCCTCGCGCAAGAGTTTGGCCAAAACAATAGCCATGCCTGGTTTGCAGACCCATACCCCTTGATATTGGTGGATATCGGAGTGGGCTTCTTTTGGCATGGCTTCGGTGATGATGGCCGGACAATGGGCGCCTTCGGCGCGCATGTCGGCTTTGAGTTTTTGGATCCAAGTATCCGACCAGCTTTTGGTACGCTTGATTTCCCAAAGGATGATGCCGCATGAAGTGCCGCGCTGGGTTTTGACGGTTTGTTTTACGTCGGCGCCGTTCGCGCCTTTTTCGACCGGTTGGATGTCGTCATAGATAAACTCGCGCCGCAGAGCGTCCTCTAAATCAAGTTCCAGCACCTCGCCTTGTAGCTGCTGTGAGCCTTGCGCGGCTTTGCGCTGGGCATCCTCAAGTGCCTTCTTAAGGTCATTGATGGTTTTGTCGCGTTCTGCTAAGTCTAGCCGAGCCTTTTCGATGGCAGTCTTTTCGGCCTCGTCGCGGATTTTTTTCTCTTCTTCGGCCAGCTTCTTCTGCATGTTTAGCTCGGCGTCCTCGCGGGCTTTGTTGGCTTCGCGCAGTTGACGTGTGAGCTCCTGTAATTGCTGACGCAGTTCGCGGTTATACTTCTTCTCTTCCTCGGCCTCTTCGCGCAGGATTTTAAGTTGATCCTCGAGTCGCTTGCTGGCCCGCTCGGCCGCCCTAGCTTCGGCTTCTTTGATTTGTTCCTGGTATTTTGCTTCGGCCTCGCGGGTTATCTTGGCTTCCAGTTCCTTGAGTTGTTGCTGGTAGCTTTGGCCAAGCTCTTTGCGGGCTGCTTCTCGTATTTCGTTGAGCAGTGCTTCGTCGAGCGACATCTTTTCGCCGCAGTTTTTGCAGGTGATTGTGGGCTTCATAGTATCCCCCCATTAGGTTGTTGTGTGCTGGCCTTTTGACATCAAAAAGGACGACGGAGTGTCGCCTTAGCAGATGTGTTTACCAAACGGTTAAACGTTCGCTAAGCTCCGTCGCCCTTTTTGATTATATCAAGGGCAATAAAATAAACCGTTCGTAAACAATCTTTGCTAAGGTGACATTGCTATTTATAGTACAGCCGCCGATTTGTTGCAACTGTTTCCTAAAATTCCAGCCCCCTTGCCAGATAGTGTAAAGAATAAATATTAAACTTTAATTAATTCCGATTGAGATTTTAAACAATAAAACTGCGGGTTTCGGTGGGGAGGTGGCCGTCAGAGAAGCAATATTCGCTGAGGATGGCGGTGGTTTCGCGGGTTAAGTTTTTGAGTTGTTTTTGCTGCTCGCTTGAGAATTTGGCCAGGACGAAGTCTGCGCTGTCCATTTGTTCGGGCGTTTTGGGACCGATGCCGATGCGTACGCGGCCGAAGTCTTCGCCCAGGTGCTGGATGAGCGATTTTACACCGTTGTGGCCGGCGCTGCTGCCGCCTGTCCGCAGGCGGATTTGGCCGAAATCAATGTCCAGTTCATCGTACACGGCTACAATGCGTTCTGTTGGGATTTTGTAGAAGTGGGCTACTGCCTGGGCCGCCTCGCCGCTTAAATTCATGAATGTTGTGGGTTTGATGGCGATCACCTGCGTCTCCCCTAGCCTGCCGGTTGCCATGTCACATTTTAAGTCTTTTTTGTGAATCCAGGGGCCAAGGTTAGTAGCCTCCACAAATGCATTCAAAGCGGCAAAGCCGATATTATGCCGCGTACCTTCGTATTCCGGCCCCGGATTGCCCAGGCCGATGATCAGAACTTGCTTGTTCTGGCCGATGGTGTAATACCTTGCCGCATATCCTGCATCTGGTCGTCGTTGGAACAATGCCATTAGCCTTCCTCGACTATTGCCTTAAATTTCTCAACCGTAATTGGCAGAACGAGCTCTTTGACCGCGCCTGCCTGCACCATGGCGGCGTTGAAGTAGCGTAAGTTGTGGTCTGGCTGGCGGGCAAGAATGACTAGCTTGCCTTTGCCCAGGGCGTAGCCTATCTCGGTCTGTACGCCAGCGGATACTTCATTATCAAGGAGCGCCAGTACAACGTCGCTTTCGTCTATGTGGTTTGTGTCTAAAGAAAATGCTTTTGCTGGTTCTGCATTGTTAATTTTGTAGCCGTCGTAGCGGGCAGCGCAGAAAACCGTCGCACCGGTTTGCTCGATGGTTGTCAGAATGTCTTCCAGATATTCTTTGAATTCTGGAAGTACCTGCCCTGTTTCGTAGTCGACTTTGCTCGAGTAAGAGCTGGCCACGAAGACTTTCATAGGCAGAAGTATATCATATGGCTAGCTGTTTATTTGCGAGCTGGTTTAGTGGGGCTAACGCCGTGGGGGTGGGTTTCGTGTTTTTCAAAGAACCAGAATTGAACTGGAGTGCCCTCAAACGGCCAGCGTTCGCGGAGTTCGCGCTCCAGGTAGCGGCGGTAGCTCCAGTGCAGGAATTTGGTGTGCGCGCCAAAGACTTTGAAGGCTGGCGTGGGGTTGTCGGTTTCTTGCACTATGTAGTTGAGTTTGGGGGCGCGGTTTTTGAGGCCGGCGGGCGGGTGTTTGTCTACGGCTTCGCGCAGCCAGCGGTTGAGCTCGGCCGTGGGGATGCGCTGTTTGCGGCGTTGGTCGATTTCGTTGGCCAGGTCGAAGATTTTAGTGACGTTCTGGCCGGTGATGCTGCTGGTAAAGATAAGCGGCGCCCACGGCACGAAGTCGTAGGTGGCGGCTATTTGCGGGGCGATCTGGTCGCGTGTGAAGGCGGTCTTTTCTTCGGCAATGTCCCATTTGCTGACAACGAGGATAAGCCCCTTGCCCGCTTCTTTAATCATGCCGGCGATTTTTTGGTCGAGTGCGACGTTCAGCTCGTTTACGTCCATCAGGAGCAGACAAACATCGGCCTGTTCGATGGCTGACAGCGAACGGATAACACTAAAGTGCTCGATCCCCTGCCCGATCTTGCCCGGGCGGCGGATGCCGGCGGTGTCCATAATCTCAACTTCCCGGCCCTCGTAGCGGACCACGGCGCGGTTGATGTCGCGCGTGGTACCGGCGCGGTCGGCTACGATAGCCTGCTGCTTCTTGGCCAAGGTGTTAAACAGGGCGGATTTGCCGACATTTGGACGGCCCAAGATGGCGATGTGCAGGCGGTTGGGGTCAACCTTGAGCCGTGCCTTCGGGATTTGCGCCGTTAGCTCGTCCAATAGGTCGTCAATGCCGCGGCGCTGCACGGCCGATACGTGAATGATGGGCTTGATGCCCAGCCGCTCAAAGGCCTTGAGGTCGGCGCCTTTGGCGCGGTCGATCTTGTTGATGACCAAAAATACCGGCTTGCGGCTTTTGAGCGCCATTTTAGCCACGCGGCGGTCATCTTCGGTAATCGGAATGTTGGCCTCTACAACCACCCAGATGACATCAGCCGATTCGGTCGCCTGCTGGATTTGCTCCTGGATGGTGAATTCAAACTCATCCTCGGCGTCCTTAACCCCCGCAGTGTCGACTATCCAAAAGTCCTGGCCGTTCCATGACGCCTTGGCCATGATGCTGTCGCGCGTCGTGCCCGCCTCTTTGGCTACAATCGCCTCGCGCCGATCAAGGATGGCGTTAAACAAGCTGGACTTGCCAACATTGGCCCGTCCAACGATGGCGACAATAGGAATCTTTTTGGAGCTCATTGTGTTAATTATAACATTTATTTGTCTAAGTAATGTCATTTATTGAGTTTATATAATAAAAATGTTATGATATAAATTATGATATAAATTTAGAGGAGTTGTCATATGTCAAAACGGAGTGGCGAGACTAGTGCAGATGGTTACGGTGGATTTGTGGGTGCTACCCTCTTCCTAGTCGTACTTGGAGTGGTGGCGAAGGTTTACATGGATGGGATTCCTGACGAACCTACGACACCGCCAGAAACCACGCCGTCCACAGTAGTAGTAACGCCAACACCGTCGCCGTCCGGTGTTGCTACACCAGAAATGTCGCCAACTATAGATGAAATTATTCGGCAGCAGATAGCAAGTATTGCTTGCGCGAAGGCCACGGACTATTGTCCTAAACCCTGAACTAAAACAAATTTTCCTTGTGGAATATCGTTGAGTTTATAATCGCCAAAATGCGTGCGGTGGAGGCGGGTTACTTTGTAGCCAAGGGCGGCGAAGGTGCGGCGGATTTGGCGGTTGCGGCCTTCGTGCATTTGGACGCGGTAGATTTTGTTGGAGAGGTTTTTGGGGTCGATGGAGCTGCCTAGGAGCAGGCGGTGGACATCGAGGTGACTCATGCCGTCTTCGAGCCGCACGCCGCTTTGTAGCTTGTGTAGGGCCTCGGGCGTGAGCGGGCGGTCCAATTCGACCTCGTACACCTTGGTTTTTTCGTATTTGGGGTGTGTGAGCTCCTGTGCCAAGTCGCCGTCGTTGGTGAGTAGCAACAGGCCGCTTGAATCTTTGTCGAGCCGGCCAACCGGTTTGAGGTGGTGGTATCTGGCGGGCAGCAGGTCGTAGATGGTTTTGCTGCCCTGCCCGTTGCGGCTTACGACGTACCCTACAGGCTTATTGAGCATGATGGTCGTTATTTTGTCGGCTGCCTTGATCTCGTGCCCGTCAAGGGTGACGCGGTCGAATTTGGCAACATCTTGCCCGCGGACAGCAGTAACGCCGTTAACGTTCACCCTGCCCTCATCAATCACCTTGTCCGCAGCGCGGCGGGACAGGCCGGTGGCTTGGGCGACGTATTTGTTGATCCTCATAGATGTCAGATATGTTTAGTGGGTATTTGCTGCGGTATTGGCCGCGGCTTCTGGTGATGCTTGTTAGAGGGCGATCCGACTGTGGTCGCTAGTTGACATTGTGTCGGGAGGTGTTTGGCCGGGTGTGCTGCCTGTGTTGGTGGGCGTGATAACGGTGCCGGGATGGTTCGGCAAGGTATTTTCTTGCGGCGATACCGTGTCTAGCACGTGGCCTTCCTTAGCGATAAGTTCATTGAGGTCGACCGGCGCCGAGGTGCTGCTCGAATCGAGCGGCTGAATGACCTTCTTGGTGCGCGGATCGGTGTTGTCGCCGGCATCGTCGGTGTCGGCAGCGCCCGAAGACGAATTGTCGACTGGGCTGTCGGCTGCCGGTTGGTCTGCTGGCGGGTCTGATGGTACGGGCGTCTCCTGGGCCGGTGTTGCCGGTGCAGCGGCCGGAGCGTTGGTTGCTGTATCGCCCTGCGTTCCTTTTATGAGTTCGTTAATGGCTTCGGTCATAACTTGCGTGTCTGTGCTTGTGGCGGCCGGGGCTTCGTTGGTGTCTGGCATGTCTGGTGCAGGTTCTTCAGCGGCAGGCGCTGCCATATCAGCTACTGAATCTGACGACGGTGTTGCCGCTGGCATTGATGCAGTTGCCGATGCTGGGGCAGTAAACGTTGATGCGAGATCCGGGGTCGCCGGCGTTTGTGCAGCTGGCGGATCGGTGGTTGGTGCAGCCGCGGGCGTGTCAGCCGTGGCGGCCGCTGGCGTGGTCAGATCCAGGGCTGTTGGAGCTGCCGGCGGAGCGACCGGGTCAGGCGCAGGTACTGCCGACGTCGGTTGCATGAATGTGGGCTGTGCAGCCGGGGCTGGATCAGCAGCAGGTGTTACTGTTGAATCGGTTTGGGGTGCTGGATCAGGCGTAGCGGGGGCTGCTGCCGGTGGTTGCGGAGTGGTAGCGGGCATAGTTGTCATTGGGTCTGGGGCTGCCTGGACAGCTGGTGTCGGTTCAGTTGGTGTTGTTGGCATTGCAGATGTCGGTGGCGCGGCTGCCGGATCGGTCGTCGTTGTGGTAACTGCCGGGTCTGGAGCTGCGGCGGGCTCTGTGGCCGGTTGCGTGGTGGTCGCCATCGGATCCGGGGTATTGGCAGGTTCTGCGGCCGGAGCTGGCACTTCGTCGCCTAACAATTCTTTGGCGGCTTTCACAATGTCTTCCAGTGTTACCTGCGACTTGACCAGGTACTTGTCGGCGCCCAAGGTGTCGGCGCGCGTTTTGTCCTCGGCCTGCCCTAGGGCGGTCAGCATGATGACTTTGGTGTGCTTGAGACCTTCGGTGTTGCGGAGGATGTCCAGCATCTCAAAGCCGCTAATCCGGGGCATCATGACATCCGAAATCACGAGGTCTGGCAATTCTTTTTTGGCGACAACAAGCGCGGTTTCGCCATCCGGAGCGGTCACAATTTCGTACCCCTCAGCCTGCAGGCGCGCTTCATAGATTTCGCGTAGATTGTTGTCGTCTTCGACTAAAAGGATTTTTGCCATATACCCTCGATGTACTGTTTAAAAACCTTATGTTTCTTCCATTGTACCATGTCTACAATTAGTTGCGATATTTATTGTGATTGCGTCTGGGCGGTTGTCGCCGTCTGAGCGGCTGGCTGAGCGGCTGCAGTGTCTTCCTGGGGCTTCTTGGCGTCAGCTGCGGCCTGGGCTTGGGCGAGTTCCTGGGCTTTCTGCGTGCTAAGCCGCGGCAGGTTGATGTAGAAAGTGCTCCCCTTGCCTAGCTCACTCACAACCCATATGCGGCCGTTGTAGAGCTCGATAATCTTGCGGCAAATGAACAGGCCGAGGCCGGTGCCGCCGATGGTGCGTGTGGCGGAGTTGTCGACGCGGTAAAACTTTTGGAACAGGTGCGGCACGTGCTCAGGCGGAATGCCGGCGCCAGTGTCGCGGACAAATATCTGGACGACTTCGTCGTTACCGGTAAGGCCGATGGTAATCTTGCCCTGCTGCGTGTATTTGACGGCGTTGTCAAAGAGGTTGGTGATGACTTCGCGTATGCGATCAGGGTCGACGTGCACGTAGTACAGCGGGCGTACCACCTTGATACTCGTCTCTTCCCTGGTAGTGGCATCGATGGAGCCGCTGCTGCCGACGATGAACTCGCTGTTCAGCCCCTTCTTTGTGGCGGTGAACTTGAGGTCTTCGGTCAGCTGCTCGAGGAAGGCACCCATTTCGACTACGACGGGGTGGTTAGAGAGGCGGCCGTCCTCAGCCTTGGTGGTTGTAAGCAGATCCTGGAAGAGTTTGCCAAGGTGTTTGGTGCTGGCGTAGGCCTTTTCCAAGTAGCCGCGGGCGCGCGAGTCGATGGTGCTGACTTTTTCGTTCAGTGCCAGCGCTAGGTAGCCCTCGATTGCCGCTACAGGTGTGCGCATCTCGTGGCTGGCGGTCGAAACGAACTCGGCGCGCTGCCGCTCGGCCTCGCGCTGTTCGCTAATGTCACGTAAGACCGCCACGGCGCCGAACACTTCCCCGGTAGGCGTGACCACCGGCGATATCACGAGCGAGATAATCCGTTTGCGGCTGCCGTCGCGCGAGTTGAGCTGTAACACCTGGTTAAAAAATGCTTTGTGGGCGAGGACTGCCGTAAATGGATACTCTTCTTTCGGGATCTCTTCCCCGTTCTCTTTGGCAACCTTGAAGACCTGTTCAACATTGATATTTATTGCCTCTTCGACCGTCCAGCCGGTCATGTTGGCGGCAGCGCGGTTCATGAGGTTGATTTTGCCCTCGGTGTCGGTGACGATCACGCCGTCGGCGATGGATTGGATCAGGATAGCAGCCTGTTCGTCCTTGCTACGCAGCGCGCCGGCAAGCTTGCTTATCTCTGAACTGCTTGCCGCGTTATAACGCCGCCGTATCAAGAATATGCTGGCGACGTATGCTAGCAGCATGGCCGCCAGGGTGCCGCTTACGATTGCCATGTCTAGTTTTTCTGTTACTTTGGCAACGCCCGGCACGAAGCGCGCAGCAATAACGCCGCCGAGCACGGCCACGCCAAACACTACTGTTATCGCCAATAACAGATAGTACCCAACCTTTGCCAACACACGGCCAGAGTTATTCATGGTACGTTTCCAGTATACGGTAACGCTTGTGCTTTTTGGAGATTTTTTATGCCCGATCTGCTTGAGTAATTACCTCTGTTGTGGTATGATTGTTGAGTAGATTGCTACATACGCTAAGGTTGGCCTCATCGTCTAGCGGTTAGGACACCGGGTTCTCAGCCCGGCAACCGGGGTTCGAGTCCCCGTGAGGTCACCAGAGAAAAACGCTCACCTCGCGGTGGGCGTTTTTCTCTGGTCATTTCGGAGACTTGAACCCCGGTTGCGGAGCCGCGCAGCGGCGGCAACCGGGGTTCGCGGAGCGAGGACGCGCGCAGGAATTTATTCCGAGCACGCCGCAGCGGAGGTGCGTAGCACGCCCCCCGTGAGGTCACCAGATCTAAAACACCCATCCGCGGATGGGTGTTTTAGATCTGGTGCTTTCCTTGAGCATCGTACTCCTCGCGAAGCGACACTGGTTTGGATGCAAGCATCAGGCGAGCCGTTTACACAGAACATGCTGTCCAGCTATAGCAAGTCGACAAGCTTTCGGGCTGCTTACTGGCCATTCGTCCGCCACTGATTGATCACCCTTAGTCCAATTTCGACTGCGTGTTCGGGGCTCTCCGCCCAATGTATAGGGCCCATGTTGTCAAGTTGCTTTTGTTGCGAGGCTGTTAAACCAATCGTGTTAGCCAGAATAGCACGGCGCACTTCATCAGGATTCGGTTTCTGGCCGTCGGGGCCAGGCTTAAATTCTTTGTAGCCAATCGCCCTGTTAAGCGGCCCTACCCAGCCGTAGGTGTCTACGAGCCGTTCGACCTCTTCAGGGAGCCCCTGATCCCACATTTGGTCAATACGATCCATGATGCGCTTGGTTAAGTCGTGCGTGTCATGCCGTATCCCTATGGGATAAACATTAGGCAACGGATCCGGCATGTCGGCAGATCGGAAGAGCGTC
>CALKHY010000186.1 GCA_937988795.1 uncultured Candidatus Saccharibacteria bacterium | reverse complement strand
TGTGCTCTTCCGATCTGATTTCCTCGGGGCTGTACTCCTTATCGCCCATCTTGACCTTGACGCCGTTGCCGCTCTTGACGATTTCGTAGCCCATGAGCTTGAGGTCGCGCTGAACTTCCTCGTCCTCCCAGCGGCGGCCGATCAGGCGCTTCACCTCGTAAATCGTGTTCTTCGGGTTCGTTACCTGCTGGCGACGGGCAATCTTACCCACCAGGCGCTCACCCTTTTTGTTCACAGCCACAACGCTTGGCGTAGTACGGTCACCCTCGCTGTTGGCAATAATCTCGGCCTTGCCGGACTGCATAACAGCCATCGCCGAGTTAGTAGTTCCAAGGTCAATACCAATGATTTTTCCCATGGTTGGAGTTCCTTTCTTGCTTTTCTGGCAGATAGTCTCTTAGAGTGCTAAAAACAATTGTAGCATAAAAAATTAGCACTCGAGTGTCAAGAGTGCTAAAAATGCCCGATGCGGTGCCGGATGAGCGGTCAGTTTACGCCACCATCTCTTGACATCACGTCAAAGGTATGTAGTATCATAACATTCTATCTATGTCCTCCCCAGAAGTATACCTAAACCCCGAATCCCACCAAATACCCGTTTACGTTACCGAGGCACTCTACGAGGCTCTAGGAAACGCCGGCGTGGCGACTATCACCGTCTTGCCTGGCCACATAGAAGCAATACGCAAGAACGTTACCGCCATCCGCAGGGGCAACACCATATTAGCCGAACACCCCTTGCCCAATCTTACAGAAACGGCGCTTGTACTACGCGCTCGTCACTGGATCGGCCAGGACGCTTACGTCAATGCTGCAAACAGGCACGCCACCTACAGGCGGCTGTCGCATGTGGCAGGCACCCCAAGCGCCAAGACCAACGGCGAACAACTTGTGAACCACCTCCAGCAATCCGGGCAGTCCGCCGTCGAAATTTCCATGTCATCATTCAACCCGAACAAGATGGCCGAAGCTCTCGGAACAGCCTATCTGGAATACCCCTTTTATCCAAAACACAGGAGTTGGTTTAGGAACCTTATCAGTGATGCAGATTTCTGGATCTCGGACGAGGATTATATGCACGTGCAGGAGGCCAGCAGATCCTACACGCCGTTCTTTATAGCGTACAGAAAGTTAGGCCGTTGACATTCTACTGGTTTTTGACGCGAACCATCGCAGGGCGGAGGACCTCATCGCCGAGGGTGTAGCCAGATTGTAGTTCCTCGCTGACGATCTCGTGCTCGCCGTCGCCTTCTTCCATGCTCACTGCATCGTGCAGATGGGGATTGAACAGCTCTCCGACGGTCTTAATCCGCTGGACGCCCAGCTTCTCGAGCGTTTGCTCGAACTGTCTGACGATCGCCTGGATACCTTTGACGTAGTCATTTTGCTCCAGATCTTTCGGCACGTGCTTTAGGGCGCGCTCAAAATTGTCGATGATCGGCAGCAGGTCACGCACCACGCCGGCTTTGGCCATGGTCTGCATACTTGCGATTTGCTCCTCGTAGCGGCGGCGCAGGTTGATAGCATCGGCCCGTTCGCGTTTGAGCGCCTCGGTCAGTTCGTCTATCTGCTGTTGCAGGCCAGCCACAGCATCCTGCTGCTGCTTACTCCCCTTGCCTTTAGCGGCGTGGTCGTCCTGTTTTTTCATAACACCTCCTCAAGTGCCCTGCCGGCGCGTTCAACCAGATACATCACGTCACGATAGTTCTGGCGGGTCGGGCCAAGGACGCCGATGTAGCTGCGGTCGGAGTACGGACTGTTAAAACGGCTGATGATAAGCGAGCATCCGGCGCTGCGGCCGATAGGATTCTCGCGGCCAATGTAGACACTACGCGTTTGATTCGGCGCTGCCTCACGCAGCCATGGTTCCAGGTTGTCGAGCAGCGACGCCACCTGCCGGACCTGGGCGAGATGGATAAACTCCGGCTGACCAAACAGGTTGGACAGACCACTCATGTACAGCTGATTGCCGATGGTAGCAAGGCCGAGGTTGTGCGTCAACTCGACGAGCGTGTCTACGGCATTGCGGATGGTGCGCTCCGGCAGACCGGCAGCCTGTACGCGGGCCAGCAGGGCGCGTTCGGCACGGCGCTCCGGCCTGAGCAGTTCTTTTTCTTCGGCCAGGCTGTTAACATACAGGCGATAGCCCTTATCTGTTGGCACACGCCCGGCACTGGTATGCGGCTGCATGATGTAGCCCATGCGCTCCAACTCCGCCATCTCGGCGCGAATGGTAGCACTACTTACACCAAACACCTTCGCTAACAGCTGCGAACCTACAGGACTCGCAACTTCGGCATACTGTTCGATAATAGCGAATAAAATCTGCCGCTGCCTCTCAGTCATATTGCCTATATCATAAAACGCTAGCACTCAAGCGTCAAGAGTGCTAGCCAGAGGCATAAACCGCCTGCTCAATTCAGCACAACGTTACTCTAGCGTCTTCAGGTACTCTTCTGTATCTTTCCAGAGACGTTTGGCAACCTCGCGGGCAGCCCGCTCGTCCACGTTGTGATGGTCGCCCTCAGTCAGCATCTTTTCGAGTAGTTTCACCGTGTCTTCTTTTTCGACATTCACAACAAAGGTAAAGCGGTCGTCGTCGAGTGTCTTATCGAAGATCTTAATAGCCGTTTCCATGCGGTTGCGCAGCTCTTCTTTGCTCACCGGTGTGCGGCCGTGGATGCGACGCAGCCATTCCTCAAGGCTCGGCGGCACCAGGCAGATAATCCAGGCGTCAGGCTTTAGTTTGGCGATGTTGAGCGCGCCAAGAATCTCGACGTCGGCAACGGCGACCTTGCCCTGGTCGCGTGCTTTTCTAATCTCGCGGATGCTGGTGCCTGACACTTGCTGGTTGTGGATAATCTCGGCCTCTACGAACAAGCCGGCGCGGATATCCTCCAGCATCTCATCTTCGGTCCGGAAATAATATTCGCGCCCGTTTTGTTCCCAGACGCCATTATTCTGGCGGGGCGGGCGCGTCGTGTCCGATACCAAGAAATAGTACCGGCCAGTTTTGACAAGTTCATTAATGAGCGTATTTCGGCCAGTGGACGTCGGACCTACCAATAGCACGAGGGGCGTTTCGGCCAACACCTTCCGGCCTTCCTCGCTAACCTGATAATCTCTGAGAGCCGCCTCAAACTCAGCGCGTTTAGTTAAACGCGGAGCAGTCCCGACTGGCTGCGTGAGCGCGGGTTGATCCATGGGCGAATTATATCGGATGTTCGTCTGTTTTTCCAGTCCAAATCGGGTATTATGTAAGGAGTTATCTAAAAAATCAGGGGGCAAAAGCAGGCACCGGACTTTAATCCTCCCGATCAAAACGGGAACATGCGCAAATTGAAGGATTACGCTGGCAAATGGCTGGTGCTGTACTTTTACCCGGAGGATGACACGCCGAGCTGCACCACCCGGGCCTGCAACTTCCGCGACGCGCGCGAGGTGATTGCCGAGTTAGGCAACGCCGAGGTGGTAGGTATTAGCAAAGATTCGGTAGCAAGCCACAAAAAGTTTGCAACAAATACGGGCTCAACTTTACGCTGCTAAGCGACAAGGGTCAGGAAGTCATGAAGGCATATGACTCATGGGGGCGGCCATTGCGCCAACGGAACACTTTTATCATCAATCCCAAGGGTGAGATCGTCAAATCTACCGCGATGTCAAGCCTGTCACCCATGCAGCCGAAATCATCAACAACCTTAAATCATTACAAAACACTAGATCATCTTAATGAGCCAACTCAGCCCAAGACTTGGCGTGCATACCTATAACCACCTGCATACACTGCGCGGGATACATTCTCAATGATGTATCAAAATCATGAATAACGACAGGGCCATCCATGCCTAACTTCGATGCATAGAGAGGAGGTTGTACACCGTCCGCGGAAACGCGCACCAAATAATGATGCTCACGCGGCACGTCGACACCATTAGCATCCACCAGTATGGTTTTAATGACGCCTCCAGTGGGCAGGGCGGATTCGACAACCTGTCTATCGGCTGGGATTGTAAAACGTTGAGCGAACATTTTTGTCACCAGAGCCAAGCCGTTCTCCCCATGAAACATCTGCTCGTCATGTGAATTACCGGTCAGACAGGCGAGCGCAAACACCCCACAATCATGCCTAAGTCGTTCACGGCTCCTAAGTGTACTGTTAAATCTCTGCATCATCTTAAGCACTCCAACAGAAAACTGCCGAAGGACGCCATCAACCACAACAGTTAAGGCGTCAGTAGCTGCATCAATCTCCCCTTCTGGCTGCGAGGGAACAAAAAAGAGCCGTATCCTGTCGCCTGATCGGTGGATAACCTCACGACCAACAATTTGCATAACCTCTATATATTATAACATATAAATTAAATAGATACAACTTCTGTATCCTTCTGCTCCTCTCCACAATGGATATGCCTAATCTCTTCTCAGCATTACCGTAAACGCTTCTGCGGGGATTTCGACTTTGCCAAACTTCTTCATGCGCTTTTTGCCTTTGGCCTGCTTGGCGAGGAGTTTTTTCTTGCGCGAGACGTCACCGCCGTACAGGGCGCCGGTGACGTCTTTACGGTAAGCCGAGATGTCTTCGCGGGCGATGAATTTGCCGCCGATGGCCGCTTGGAGCGACACGGCGAACTGCTGGCGTGGGATGACTTCTTTGAGCTTCTCTACGACTTCGCGGCCGACGCGCTGCGCTTCGGTGCGGTGGACCATAATGCTTAACGAGTCAACCTTTTGGCCGGCGACGTAGAAGTCCAGGCGCACCAGGTCTTCGGCGCGGTAGTCAGCTAGCTCGTAGTTAAACGAGCCATAGCCGCTAGTGATGCTCTTGAGCAGGTCGTAGAAATCGGTGAGCAGGTTAGCGAGCGGTGCCTCAAAGGTGATGAGCGCGCGTTCGTCGATGTAGCTCAAGTTTTTGTGCAACCCGCGTTTTTGGTTGATGAGCTGGATGAGCGGGCCGACGTACTCTTTGGGCGCGACGATTTCGCCCTTGATCCATGGTTCGCGGATTTCCTTGATTTTGGACGGGTCGGGCAGGTCGGCGGCGCTTTTGATGTCCAGCTCCTCGCCGTTCATCAGCGTCACCTGGTAGTCGGTAGAGGGGTTGGTGACGACGAGGTCGAGATTGTACTCGCGCTCCAAACGCTCGCGCACAATGTCCATGTGAAGGAGCCCCAGGAAGCCAATTCGCACGCCAAAACCGAGCACCGGCGAATTTTCAGGCGTAAAGTGGAGCGCCGAATCGCTAAGGCTCAGTTTTTCGACTGCGTCTTTGAGGTCCTGATATTGCTCGCTCGACTCCGGGAAGAAGCCAGCATACACGAACGGCTTGACGTCTTGGTAGCCGGGCAGGGGGGTCTGCGCGGGGCTGGCGGCCAAGGTGACAGTATCACCTACCTTTGCCTCACGCGTACTCTTGAGGTTGGTCACGATGTAGCCGATTTCGCCCGTTTCGATGGCATCCAACGGCGTCATGTCGGGCTTAAGCGCCCCTACTTCGAGCGCCAAGCCGTTGCTGCCCGTGGCTATCATCTGTATCTGGTCGCCTTTGCCGATCCGGCCGTCCACGGCGCGGACGTACAAAATCACGCCGCGGTAGTCGTCATAATAACTGTCAAAAATGAGCGCGCGGGTCGGCTCTTCTGTCCTACCCTTCGGCGGTGGCACGTCACTGACTATCCGCTCCAGCACCGCGTCCACGCCCTGCCCCGTCTTGGCGCTAATTTGCAAGATATCCTCGTATTTACAGCCGAGCAGGCTGACAATCTCTGCCCCCACCCGCTCCACATCAGCCGCCGGCAGGTCGATCTTATTCATAACCGGAATAATGGTAAGGTCGGCGGCGATAGCCAGATACACGTTGGCCAGCGTCTGCGCCTGCATGCCCTGGGTGGCGTCGACCACCAGAATGGCGCCCTCGCACGCCTCCAGGCTGCGCGACACTTCGTAGTTAAAGTCCACGTGCCCCGGCGTGTCGATGAGGTTGAGATCGTACCCCTTATAGCGCATGCGCACGGGTTTAAGCTTAATGGTAATACCGCGCTCGCGCTCCAGCTCCATGCGGTCGAGCAGCTGCTCCTTCATCTGGCGCTTCTCGACCGTACCGGTCATTTCAAGCAACCGGTCAGCCAGCGTAGACTTGCCGTGATCCACGTGAGCGATAATGCAGAAGTTACGGATATGCGACTGGTCGGATTGTGCCATTCTTTCTTCTCTCTAAGATATTGTTTATACACATCTGCACGTCGGCTATTCTCTTACGATGGCGTAGGTGGGGCAAGATTGCTCTGCAGAAAACGAGCAATGAATTTGCTTCGTTAACGTTCAGCCTCCAGAGATCACCCTTCCATTTATAAGTGTTATTATAACTTATTTCACCCTTATTCGCCAACAAACGCAAGCGAGAAATGACGCCATACCTCGCAAGCTCTTCGTGCATCCACTGCAAAATCTCATGATCGTATGCATCCAACTTAAACCTTGCCCTGCCTTGGCTAATAATGAAGTTACCTTCAGCGTCGATGTAACCAGCCATAAAAGCCAACGAATTCACTCTACTCCGACTAATCCACGACTCAATGCGATACGGTTTCTTAATAAGTAAGAACGAGAAACTCTCATCTAAATAACAGTTAATGTTCTTCGCTTTACCTTTTCCGCTCTCTATAACCCCGCCATACTTAGCAAATAGCGAACGCACTACCAGAAACTGCTCTTCTTGGGTAGAATTCGTGCGGGCGACGATAATGTCGGCGCCGCTCGAGGGTCTGTAAACGTGCATGTCGCCGACCCTAAAACCCATCATATATGCCTTTTCTTCGTTGCTTCCATCGAATGGCAATTTTGGGTATTTAACCATCCAGCTGCCGCGCTTTCTGGGAATGAATCCATATTCATGAAATCTCGCTCGAACCGTTGGCTCAGACAAACCCACTTCGCGTGCAATTGCCCGGTGTGATAGACCGCGAACAAAATACAGCTCGCGGAGCATATCTGGAGAAAGCGCTTTTGCTTTTCTCATGGTCGTATTGTGGCATTATGCGCAAAAATGAGCAACGCTGACTTTTCGTCTTGCAGCAAGGCAGCCGTGTTAGCGGGCAACCTGGAGGCGGCGCAGGAGGTAGGTTGCCTCGTCGTTGGTCATGAGGCGGGTTTGGAAGTTCTTGTCGTAGACGGTAGGGGAGAGTTTGGTTTGGATTAACTTGCCACCAACGAAGTAGTGTGTGAGGATGATACCACGCTCGGTGCCCGGCCAGCGGGTTTGATCGAAGTAGAGGTTGCCAAGGCCGTAATAGATGGGCTTACCCCTATACAGCTCATACGTTTGCGGCTGGTGGGCGGATGAACCGATGACCATGTCGGCGCCGAGGTTGATCACTTCGCGGAAGACTTCGGCTTGCTGGCCGATGGGCGCATCACACTCCGGGAATTCCACGTAGCCGTCGGGGTAGGCGTAGCACTCCCAGTACTGGATGTTGACGATCACAAAATCGGCCTGCTGCTTGGCCGCAGCAACGTCGGTCTCTACCGCTTCAAAGCTAAATGGATTTGCGCCAGCGGTCGACGGTCCGGCAATGGCGCCGCTATTCGGGCCGTCGGCAAAGTTGTAGGCCAGGAAGGCGACTTTAGAACCTTTGAGGTCGGCAATGTATGGCTTTCTGGCTTCTTCGGCATTCAATCCGCCGCCGACGGTATGCCAGCCCAGGCTGTGGTACAGGTTGATAGTGTCAGTGTTGTACTGGCTGCCGACGTCGTTATTGTGGTTGCCGGTGAGCTCCACCAGGTCCACACCGCTGGCTTTGAGCGCTTCGATCATCTCCGGCGGCGAGCAGAATCTAGTCGCACTGTACTCACAATTCTCCTTAAACGATACTTCGTTCGACACATGCGTTATGTCAGCATCAGCCAGAAACGGGCCGATCTTCTCGCTGAAGAACGTCGGGCCGCCGACCGAATGCATTTTGCGCATCATCTCGCGCGTCAGGGCGGTGACGCCAGTCATGTTGACCTTGAGTGTCGTTTCTTTGGTCGGATAGTCGTTGAGTGCAAGGTCACTAAGTCCACTCGCCATGCCGCCACTAAAGACTGCGTAGCGGAAGACGGCGCCGCTCGTGAAACTATCCAGGTAATATTTATCGTCAAGCGCGAGCAATTTGATTTGCGGCGAAAGCTGCTCGGCCGGCACGAATGCCACCGCTTCGTCATCCAACTCCTCGACTGGACCGCTTAACGGCTGCAATTTCTCTCCATCAATGCCAAGTGTCTTGGCTAGCGCACTCCGCACAACGTCATCGGTATCAGCGGGCACGAACAAATCAATATCAGATAGCTCAGACGGGCTAATCATTTGACGCACGGCGTACACATTCGTCACCGGTACGTATGCCGACAAGATAGAGTTGTGCGCTGCGCCGGCCTCTAGCTCAGCCTTTGTTTCGACGTTCACACTCACCGCACCGCGGTACGTCTTTTCTTGCTCAATAATAGCCTGCTGGATCTTTTGCTGCTCGGCTGGCGACACGCTTGCATCAAACTGCAGCCGGTTCGCTGCCTGCTCAGGCGTAGTGGGCGCCAAAAGATTCTTGTACACCCAAAAACCAGCGGCAAGCATGAGGACGACAGCCAAAACTGCAAGCCAGCGCTTGCGTCCGCCTCTACTGCGCTTTCCGCCTCTGTAATTTTGGTGAACAGGTCGGTATGAACGTGCTACATACAACTGGCTTTGTGGCATATAACCTATTGTACAGCAACAGACAGTGAGGGAGCGTCTCTGCTATCATTAGGAAGGCTATGAATGGCGCAAAGCAATTTCTGAAAAAACTGTTGCCCAACAAAATTAGGCAGCCGGTTCTTAATGTCTACCATCTGCTGGTTGCTATAGCAGCCAACATCCGCTACCAATTCCCGGCGCGCAGCGCCAAGGTCATCATGATCACCGGCACCAACGGCAAAACCAGCACCGCCACACTGATTGCCGCCATACTCGAGCACGCTGGATACAAAGTTGGCATTAACAGTACCGCATACTACCGCATAACCGGCTCAAAGCCGGTCAACAAAAAGAGCGGACGTACGGTCGAGGATGTGTTTGCGTTGCACGCGCTGTTCAACAAAATGAGGCGCGCCGGCTGCGAATACATCATCCTGGAAGCCACCAGCCAGGCGCTGGACCAGCACCGCCTCTGGGGTGTACCGTGCCGCATCGCGATTATGACCAATGTAACCCAGGATCATCTGGACTACCACGGGTCCATGGAGCGGTACGCTGAAGCCAAGTTCAAGCTTTTTAAGCGGCGGCCGCCGTTCATCA
>CALKHY010000185.1 GCA_937988795.1 uncultured Candidatus Saccharibacteria bacterium | reverse complement strand
GGTGCGACCGGGCGATCTCGGCATCGACGCCATCATCCTTGGTGCCGGCTACTACAACCCCCACAGCCCCGAAGAATACGTCGACATTACCGAATTCACCCAGCTCTTTGAACTGGTCAAGTCCTTTGTCCGCTAGCAGCTATTTTCTAATCCTGTTTGGCGGTGCGTTCGTTCAGGAACTGCACCATCTGGTCCAGCGCCTGCTTGCTGTCTTCCAGGTCGAGGTTGAACTGGTACTCGTGCCCCAGTTTTGGCTCATGGTTTTCGGGGTAAAAACGCGTCACAACCGGCACGCCAAGCGACTGGATCTTCTTGGCAAGTTCGGTCGATTGCTCCTCCAGCGGGTCGTCGTTCCCCGCGGTAATAAACGACGGCGGGAAGTTAGGCGTCACGTAATTGACGACTGACGCATGCTCTAAGACCGGATCGTTTAAGAAATCCTTTTTGCCGGAGTACGCCCAAAGCACCGTCTTTAAGAAACCTCCAAACGGACCGTTGTAATCCGGCAAGCTTAGGTCGTACGCACCACAGTTAAGCAGCAGGCCGACCAACTTGCTTGCCTCCAACTTAGGGCTGATACCTATCTCACGGGCATAGTCCGGGCTGGTAATAATGTTAGCGATTTGCGCAACTATCTGCGAGCCAGCCGAATCGCCCGCCATCACGATGCGCGTATCATCGATATTCAGCCGCTTGGCGTTTTGCTGCAGATACGCAAGCGCGTCATTCACCTGGTGTAGCGGCGTCGGGTACTTGTGCTCCGGAGCGATGGAGTAATTAACGCCGACCGTCGTGTAGCCGTGCGAGGCCAAAATCTTCAGATAATTGTCGATCTGGTCCTTGTTGCCGGAAACCCACGCACCGCCATGCACCCACACCACTGTCGGCCGCGGCTCGACCGTTCCAAGAGGATAGAACACGTCTAAATACGCATCCTTGTCCCCTGCGCGGTACTGCTGGCTCGACACTTCCACAATGCCCGAAGGCACGTACTTCTCCAATGCCTTGGCGGTCTTTGTTCCGTCCTTGTTAAAGGCGTATCGGATCAGCATCGAGTTCGGCCACGGGCTCACCCGAAACCACACCATCACGGCAATGGCCAGCGCGATAATAACCACCGCGGTTTCATGTCGATTACAGAGAAGTTGAAAATGGCAGATTACCAGATTACTTGGTGCCTGAGGTGGCGACCAACGTAATCCGGACGCTGTGCGGGCCGGTATCGATCCGAATACTGTGTACTTTCGGGGGCGCTGCGGTAGCACGGCCGAAGATCTCAGACGCGCGCACGACGAAATTCTTGCAAGCGAAAGCTATGCTTCGGCAGACGATTATGGCACCTCCCCTGACGATTTGGTCGCAGAGAGGCAGGCGGACAAAGATCCATATGGCGCCATCCTAAGCGAGGCTGAGGCGCGCAGATGGGGCGTAGAGAAAGCCTTGGAGCGTCAAATAGACGGTCCGCCAAACCCGGAATACTCATTAGGAACGGTAGATGCACTATTGAGCACAAATCCCGACAACCCGATTTTCGATGCCGGCGTAGAGGAAGCCATTGACGGCGATCCAGATACAGGCAGTTATCTGGATGTGTACGACAGAACCATAGTCGGTAGCTTCGAGCCCGGCTTCTTCTATGAAACCGAGGAAGAAGTGCCCGTTCGCACGGTCAGCATACGCCCAGAACATCTTGCAATGGCCGCCCTGACTGTCGTCGTCCACATAAATTACAAAATTGTAAACGAAGACATAGCTTAGCCTGCTAGCCGACACTTACGCCGGCTTCTGCGCCGGCCGTACGACCCCAGCCTATCTTGAGCCCGTCCGGATCCTTATCTGCGAGCACCAAACTGCGTATAGCGGCCTCTATTGCAATCGGGTCGTGTTTGTTCAGTATCCTGTCCGACAATAATGTATTCAACAGCGACTTGGCATTGTGTTGAAGCCGCCGGCCTCGTTCGTCAACATATGCATCCTCAATCACCTCCATGCAGTTTCTCAACAGGCGGCTTGCCCCGTACAAGGCAACTATACCTGTATACTTAGCTGCAGCAGCGGCTTGCACTTCGTTGGCGTCTTTTACCGCATACAAGAAAAGGGGCATGCCCAAACGTTCATCCACAGCCAATGTCGCGCGCACAGAGTTAACGGCAGGGTTATCGCCTGTGCCAATACGAGACATTTCACGGATGTCCAACACTCCGTGGGTCAGACGCTCAAGGATGCGACACAACGCAATCTGATCTTTATAGACCGAGTGTTCAAGGTCGTATTTTGCTTTTTTGCGTTGCGCATGATTGTAAATCTCAGCAGTAACCAGCTCGGTATATCCCTCGTTCAACAGCGACAGGAAGCCACCCTGCAACACATGGGTCAATTCATGGAACAGATGCTTTTCGTCCACCGCCCCGCTAACGGTTACTCGCCTATTTTCCCTGTCGACGCGGGCCCTTGTGGTTGCCGTGTAGGCAGTAAAAGGACTGGCGTGCGTAATAGTAACTCCATCCAGGCCGCCCAAAGCATTCAGCGACTCAAGTACTGCCGGGTCGAGGCGGCCGTCCTTTACGGCCCGCTTAACGCCACGCACGTAATCCCGCTTAACTTTGGCGACCATCTCCTGGAAACGAGGTTCGCTATCGAGTCTTTGCAGATAACTGTCGTGCCACTGCCAGACATTGAGTAATTGTTCATCGGTGGCATGATCTGTCATCCATTCCAAAAACGAAAGTTGGCGGCCGCTGGCCTCCTCCGCCTTCGCGTGCCAACGGCGGAATATTGGCGGTAGGATTGATTGGTTCTCTTCTGCGCGGAGACCAAGATATGCATCCACCTCAATATCATCAACACCGAATACCGTACCTGCCCTAAGCCGCTCCCTGGATTCGTCAAGCAAGGACTTGATGTGCTCCTTGCGGCTCGCCTGCGACCTAGCCAGCCACGGCCGCTCGATAACTTGCGGCTTTTTCGGCTCCACTATGCCAACTGCAGCAAGCATCCTATGGCCGTATTCGCGCATTTTCGACCATCCCTCATAAGGAGCGTACGATTCGGCCATCAGCTGTGTAACACGGATATCCTCTGCAGCAACAACGTCTTTAGGGGCGCCATGCGGATCTACGAGACTATCAGCAAGAGCAATTCGTCGCGCACCGATACTGTCGCTAGGATGGCCTTCGCTCATAATATAAACACTAGCATATTATTGTTTATTAGTCAAACTGGTTACGTTTTATAAAAGGATGGCCCGATCCACCTACACCTCCCATGCCATGCCGAGCCATGTGCTGCGCTTGTTTCAGTATTATTTCGACATCTTTGTCATGCGGTCAGGAGGAAGATGCCGAAACGAGTTCGGCATGACGGGTGCCGAGAGCTGAAAAGTGCATGCAGGACAGAAAGCCGGCGTTGGATTAATGCAAAGCGGCCCCTTTTGGAGCCGTTGATTTCGTGCCGGTGCGCAGGCCAAAAGCTTAACTGCGGGCGTCGCCCTTTCGCGCGCCATCTGCGAGCAGCTGCACCGGCAAAACAAAGATGATCAAGAAGATACCAAAGGCTTCGGTCAGATCCATTGCGGTCTGCTTGCCATTCCAGATAGACGACTGCCACATGGCAAACCACTCAGAACCGAAGCAAATGAAACCAACAAACCAGAGTAGAAACGCCAATATAAAGGCGTATACACCGGCTGTCTTGGCTTTGTTAAATGCCTCAGCCGGAGCTTTAAAGCGGCGGCACATCTTACCGGCACTCACCCAGGCAAGCGCCGCGATCACGCCTTCAACAGCAATAATGAACCAGTAAGCTAAAGTAATGAGCGTTTCGTTGGTTATCGCGCGCCACATCAACTTGTTGCCCTCAAACGTTGTGTCCATTGCCAGCACGTGCTTGACGAACTCGTAGTTTGAGTTGTAGTCCATCAAGTTGCCCACAAACACCAACGTTGCGTACAACGCTAGGCTGCTTACAATTACAATTTGGAGTGTTTTTATAGTTTTGGCACCCATAACTATCCCCGTTTACGAGCGATCGATTCTAGATAATCGACTTACTCGGAATTATAACGCCTATGCTAAAAAAGGCAACTTTGAGACATGCTTGGGGCAAAGTTGACGGTTTTTTTATTGCCCTTATGTTCAAGAGGTTCAAGAGGGTCTCACCCCACGAGAATAATTTATATTGTATAGTATGTATCACCGTAATCCGCTAGTTCGTGCTTAAGACTGTCCAGCTCATCGCGCAATTCTTTGTAGTCGTCGATAAACTGTTTGTATTGTTCTCGGCTGTCGAAAATCGAAAGTACCCTGTCCACGCTCACCCACCCATGTGACCCGCTCCCCATGTAGTCCATATAGCTGGAGTGCGGCCAGTTTTTGAAATCCCTGGGATTGAGGTGGATATACCGTGTTATGTGCTGGAGATAAGATTCGTTAAGAATCGGTACTGCTTTAAACACGCTTTCAAAGACTGAACCTCGCCTGCTGTACTTTTTGTTGAAGTACATCGAGTAAGTCGTGGCCAGACTCTGCATGGATTTTGACAAGCTTCCCGCATCCTCGCCCTGATGCAATAACAAATGAAAGTGGTTGGGCATGAGACAAAAGGCATGGAGCGTGACCTGATCCCCGAACCAGGGGAACGGCCTGCCCGTCTTGCTCTTTAGCTGAACCGGGCCGTAACAGCGCGCAAGCAGCCATTCAAAGTACGCGTAGTCTTCTTCGTCGGAGAATAACAAGCCCCCGTTGTGGCCACGGTTATAAACATGATAAAAGACATCGGGCGCCTGGTACCGAACAACATTCCTGACCGGCATGAAACATACTATACACTATTCTGACCTTTTGTGGGGTGAGACCCTTAAATCTCTTAAATCTTAAATCAAAGCACTTCTTGGAATGGTTGGTTTTGTAGTTCGATAATCTGATGTACTTACGCGCCTACCTCTGTTACAATGAAGGATATGAGTTTGAGTATTGGGATTGTGGGGTTGCCGAATGTTGGCAAGTCTACCCTGTTTAATGCGTTGACTAACAATAATATTTTGGCGGCGAATTATCCGTTTGCGACGATCGAGCCGAACACTGGCGTGGTGCCAGTGCCGGACGAGCGGCTGGACAAGCTGGCCGAGCTGTACAAGACCGACAAGATTGTGCCGGCCACGGTGACGTTCGTGGACATTGCCGGCCTGGTTGCGGGCGCCAGCCAGGGCGAGGGCCTGGGCAACCAATTCCTAAGCCACATCCGCAGCTGCAACGCCATCGTGCAGGTGGTGCGCGCTTTTAAGGACGACAACGTCATCCACGTCGACAATGAGCACAACCCCAAGAAGGACATCGAAACCATCAACACCGAGCTGGTGCTGGCCGACCTGCAGACGGTCGACAAGCGCCTGCCCCGCCTCGAAAAAGAGGCCAAGGCCAACCCCAAGCTCAAGCCGCTTGTAGACTTCCTCAACAAAGTGCGGCAAACGCTCGACGCAGGCACGCCGCTGTTTACAGCGCCAGATATCATGGACGACGAACAGCGAGAGTGGCTACAGAAAGAGCTCCAACTCCTCACCCTCAAGCCCATCATCTACCTCTTTAACCTGGACGAAGAAGGTTTGACTGACGAGGCACACAAAAAGGAGCTGGCCGATCTTGTCGCACCAAACCGCGCCCTCTTTGTCTGTGCCAAGCTGGAGAGCGAACTCAAAGACCTGGACGAAGCCGACCGCCAGGAGCTGCTTGAGAGCTACGGCCAAAAGGAGTCCGGCCTCATCCAGCTCATCCACGCCGCCTACGACGTACTGGGCTTGCAAAGCTTCCTGACCGCGGGCGAAAAAGAAGTCCGTGCCTGGACCATCAAAAAAGGCTCAACCGCGCCACAGGCCGCCGGCGTCATCCACACCGACTTTGAGCGCGGCTTCATAGCCGCAGAAGTGGTTGATTACAACGACCTCATCGCCGCCGGCAGCGAACAAGCCGCCCGTGCTGCCGGCAAAATCCGCACCGAGGGGAAAACCTACATCATGCAACCCAATGACGTTGTTGAATTTAAATTCAACGTCAGCAAATAACCCTTGCCCAAGCTACTGCTGGTTAAAAGGCCATATCCGGTGGAAAATCCGGAACTGCAGGAGCTGCAGTCGCGCGCGCGGCACCCGCTATGCCGGCAAGAAGCTTGCGGACATGGCTGTCCGTATCAAAGGACGTAGCCAGCTTCATATTGCGGTCGCCAGACATACTACCTACTTCCACACTGGACACGTGGCCATCGGGGCCGATTGCGATCACGACACTGTCGCTATTCATGCGTTCGATGTCAGTATTGGGATTCCTAGCTAACATTCGATCGACTACGCCATTCCTACGATCACGCTCTTCATCAGTTACTGCATCGTAGGGGCTGTTTATGCGTATCCAAGTTCTGCCAGGGTGAGTCTGTACCGTCCGTGCGGCACCGCCATAACCTTCGATGTCCACAGGAGCTTCGTGTTCGATACTAACCGTCCTAACATCGAAAGTACGGCCTCCGCCGGGTAAATCAGCGCTATCAATACGAAACGTAAGCGGTCGTCCGTCAGGCGTAAGCAAATTTACAGAGTTGTCCCTAGTCGTTTGTGGAACTTCCCCAGCCCAGTCAAAATTAAAGCGCCAGTTGTAGGGCTGAACTCCCCGCCTGTGATACTTGTTGCGGTCAGCGCCTTGCTGCCTTGGCATTCGGGACAATTGGAGGATTTCTTCAGCCCCATAGCCGGGCAGACCAGCATTCGCAACAGCCACCATGGTGTCAATCACCTCTTTGTTTAGACCTTGGGCGTTGTGACGAACCTCCTCAAATCGGCCCATATTGGCTTGCATCCGAGCGGCGTCCATTAACTCCGCGGTCCGAGCGCGTACCGCGACTGTAGCCGCATGGATCGCTGTCCTTAGCCTTCTCCATGGACCAGTAGCCTTATTGCCATTTGATGTATGTTCGCTTCTATTTTTTTCACCCATTGTGCGGCATTCCTATTTTTGTTTTGACTGATATAACTAAACATTAGCATAATATTGGCACATAGTCAATATGTGGATTACCTAATTAGCATCCCGGCGGAGGAAGAGATACCAGGTGATTGCCCAGAGGGTGACGAGATAGACGGCGAAAACGCCAAGGGCAACGGGGGCAGTGGCCGGATTCGCGCTGCCTACAAACTTCTCTGCTACGTCGGGAGTCTGGTTGACTATGTCTGCCGCTACGTTGCCAAACCTGTCGAGTGCAGAGAATGGCAGCGCTTTCGTCGGCTCGATGTCGTAGTTGGATAGCAATATGTTAGCCAGTCCCTCCAGCGTCGGCAGCACAAACAAAGCAACTATCGCGAATACCAAATTGCGCACCAGCACTGCAATACCTATAGCAAGCAACGCGTAACCCACCGTATATGCTATATGCCGGCCTATGATGTACAGCCAGTTGTAATCCTGTGTAGGCAGGTTAAGGTCTTTAATGCTGATTGCGGCAAGCGTGACGGCCACGTTCACGCCTATAGCCAGTAATGTGGCTATCATCGTGAAGACAACACCGACAGCCAGCTTGGACAGGAGTACTTTGGAGCGGCTGTTGCTGATGGTGAGCGTGTAGCTTATGGTGTTGTACCGGAACTCGTGCGCCACAAACAACACCAGGATGACGGACACAAAGGTGATGATAATGGGTACCGCCTCTTGCAGGCCGAACAGCAGCCGCTCTTTTGGCAGATCCTTCAAAATCTCGGTGTGATATTCGATCTCTCCGTCACATCTATCCTCGGGTACCGCGTCCTGCTGGCGTCCATTAGAATGCGCGTTGGCGTATATCACTTCTCCCGTAGATGTACAGGTTGCCGTATCGTAGACGGTGGGCGAGATGCCAAAGTAGGCGAAGACTCCGATCAGCACCAGGGCAATCGAGAGCAATATGTACGTCGACCGCACCGACAAGAGCTTCCTGATTTCGGATTTGAGTTGGGCGATCATAACTTCTTATCCTCGGCCTTGTATTCCTGGCTTGCGGCGGTAACTTCCAGGAACGCTTCTTCAAGCGACGCATTCCGAACCGACAGCTCCAGCACGGGCACTTTGGCGTCAAAGGCCAGTTTGCCGATCTGGTCGGTGCTGGCACCGGTGATTTTGAGCCCGCCGTCGATGTGCGTGAATTCAAACTTGCCTTTCAGCGCCTTTTCGAGTGCCGACAGCTTGCTGGTGCGCACAAACACGCCGCTGCCCCTGCTGTTGTTTACAAAATCAGCCACCGTACCGCTGGCGATAAGCTTCCCCTTGCCGATAACAACCAGATTGTCAGCCATCAGCGACATCTCGCTTAAAAGGTGACTTGATACAAACACTGCGTTGCCCGCAGCCGCGTAATCCTTGAGGAACTGGCGCAGCCAGTGGATGCCTTCCGGGTCGAGCCCATTAGCTGGCTCATCTAATAGTAAGTACTTGGGTTTGCCCAGGATGGCTGCAGCAATGCCGAGGCGCTGGCTCATGCCTAGCGAGAACTTGCCCGGGCCCTTTTTGGCCACGTCCTTGAGCCCGACAATCTCAAGCACCTCGTCGACGCGTGTGTGCGGAATGTTGCCGGCATCAGCCAGAATCTTAAGGTGGCTGCGCGCCGAACGCGTTGGATGAAACGATTTAGCCTCGAGCAAAATGCCTACGACCTGCGAAGGGCGGCTGTATTCGTGCAACTCCTTGCCGTCGTAGGTAGTCTTGCCGCCGCCTTTGTCCAAGCCGAGCATCAGGCGCATGGTCGTACTCTTGCCTGCGCCGTTTGGACCAAGAAAACCGGTTACCTTGCCGGTAATAACTTCAAAAGAAATGTCGTCTACGGCAACCTTTTTGCGGTAACGCTTCGTCAGATGTTCGGCGCGGATCATTATGTCCGATTATATAGGACTATGGACCAAAAGCGCGAATAGTTTCGTGCGGCTATGGCAGCGGTTTGCGGCGCATGAGCATTGGCATGTGTGCCTGAGGATTGAACGACCAACGGTACGACAGGCTCGCCCGCATGGCCAAATCCCCAACTGCCGGCGCCTGGGACTGCTGTTTGAACGTCGGCTGCAGCTGGCGTACCAAATGCGGCTGGCGCAGCTCGGCTATCCGCTCTTGTGTGTAGTCGAGAATGGCGCGCAGGCGCTGGCCGTTCCAGGCGTTGAATGTAAGGGTCCTGGCAGGCGTTACGACTTTCAGCATGGCATTCAAAAGCCGGGTACTAAAATCAAGTTCTACGATCATGTCGAAGCGCAGGTCTTCCAGCATCAAAAACATTGGCTTGCGATCAACCAACAGCAAGCGCAAATTGGTGACCACGAGCAGGGCGAAACCGCCCTCGTATCGGCCGTTGGTGCAAGCCGCAATAACCTCATCCGGCAGCAAAATATGAGCAAGCTCTTTTATTTCTGCCCTTCCCCAAAAACGAAAATTACAGACAATGCGCTTGAGCTGCTCCTCTACGTGTGTTAATGGTACCATCCCACTCCCCCTCCTTTTGCCTTATCCCTAAAAGGGCGGCGTAGGGATATCATACTTGGTATGGGACTGGGCCGTCGGCAAGGTCGTCACGTCCAGTGTGGGATTTTTATCACAAAAATAGTTAACTTCCTCACGCTGCCCTTTACAGTCCCTGGTTGCGAGCTATACTATATTTGCGGGTTATTGTATAATAAGACCATGTTGACGGATGAAAGCCAAGCCGCAGCACTCGTCAATCTGTTTCTGCAGTACGGAACGAAGCAGGAGTACGAAAAGGGGGAGTTCATTGTTCGCCCCGGCAGTCAGCCGCCGGGCGTTTTCTATATTAAGAGCGGCTTGGTGAAAGCCTACGATATCACCAAATACGGCGAAGAAAACCTGCTCATTATCCGTAGGTCAGGTGACCTTATTGGCCTGACGTGGGCGATTACCGGCGAAGACCGCGGCATTATCTACTCTGCTCTGGCCAAATGCGAGCTGCTACTCCTTACCCGCAGCCAGTTCCTGGAGCTGGTCCGCAAGCACCCGGAGACCGCGCTGCCGCTGGTCGACATGTTGGTCGAGATGTACAAACGGCACTCTGAGCGGATTTTGAACCTGGAGTACCGGACCGTGCGCGAGCGGCTGGTGTCGTTCCTCTTGTCTACTGCCAAACGCTTTGGCGAAAAAACACCGGATGGGATTGCGCTCAACGTGCCCTTGCGCCACCAGGACATCGCCAGCTCCATCAGCGCTACCCGCGAAACGACCGGCCGCGAACTGTCGGCGCTGGAACGCCAGGGGCTGCTTAAGAGTAAACAGTCTATCATTACGCTCAAAGACATGGACAGACTTCGGAAGTATCTGGAGTAGCCGCTACGCCCGCTGCTTCCAGTGGCTCACAATCCGCTCGACTGTTTTAACTACTAGTTCGTGCGGCGGCACATCGTGCGTATCGTAATAATGTTCGGTGTTGATGTAATCTTCGATAACGCTCAAACAAAAGATGTCATCAGCCAGCACGTGCATGTGGTCCACCGCCTCTATGCTGGCGAGCGGCGTGGCCACGATGAGCTTTTTGGTCCTGACCGGCTTTAAGAACTCC
>CALKHY010000184.1 GCA_937988795.1 uncultured Candidatus Saccharibacteria bacterium | reverse complement strand
GCCGAACCTCGTAACCGTCACCATTTCCACTGCTAAGGCTGGTGTTGTTATCGGCCGCGGTGGTTCCGGTGCGACCGAACTGAAGGAAGCGATCGAAAAGATCTACGGCGTGCCGACCCGTGTCAACATCGAAGAGATTAAGAAGCCAGAGCTGTACGCCAAGCTGGTAGCCGAGAACATCGCACATCAGCTGGAGCGCCGCATTAGCTTCCGCCGCGCCATCAAGAGCGCGAGCGCCGCAACCATGCGTGCTGGCGCCAAGGGTGTCCGCATCGAGGTTGCTGGCCGTTTGAACGGCGCTGAGATGTCCCGCCGCGAAAAGGAAGTGCAAGGTTCTGTGCCACTGCACACCATCCGCGCTGACATCGACTACGCCAAGGTTGCTGCTAAGACTCCAGGTGCCGGTATTGTTGGTGTTAAGGTTTGGATTTACAAGGGGGAGAAATAAGCTATGTTGATCCCTAACAGAACCAAATTCCGCAAAGTACGCAAAGGCCGCATTACCGGCCCGGCCAACAAGGGTAACTACATCGCTTACGGCGACTTTGCCCTGCAGGCCCAGGGTCACGAGCGCATTACGTCCCGCCAGATCGAGGCTGCTCGTCAGGCCATGACCCGTTACATCAAGCGTGGCGGTAAAATCTGGATCCGCATCTTCCCGCACACTCCGGTTACCCGCAAGCCGCTCGAAGTCAAGATGGGTAGCGGTAAGGGTAGCCCGGAATTCTTCGTTGCCAAGGTTAAGCCCGGTACCATCATGTTCGAGATGCAGGGCGTCAGCGAAGAGGTGGCCCGCGAGGCTATGCGCCTGGCAAGTCACAAGCTGCCGGTAAAGACGAAGTTCATTACACGGGAGGAGTTTTAAGATGAAGGTTGCAGACATCCGCAAGATGTCAACCGAAGAGTTGACAATCCAGAGCACAAAACTCCGCGAAGAAATTGCTGAGATGAAGCGCCGCCTGCACTTGGGCGAAGTCCAGAACGTCCGGATCATTCGCAACAAGCGCAAGGATTTGGCGCGGATGCTCACCGTATTAAGCGAGCAACTCGCGAAGGAGGCCAAGTAATGGCTAGGACATTTGTAGGCACTGTCTCCTCTGACGCAACCGACAAGACTATCGTCGTAACCGTCAGCCGGAGCAAAACTCACCCGCTGTACCGCAAGCGGTACATGGTGACCAAGAAGTTCATGGCGCACGACGAGAAGAACGAAGCCAAGGTTGGCGACCGTGTCCGCATCGTCGAGTGTCGCCCGATGAGCGCCCGCAAGCGCTTCAAGCTGGACCAGATCATCGAGCGCGCAACCGTAGTGGACCGCGTCGAAGACGTGACCCCGGAAGTTGCCGAGGTGATTAAAAAGTCGGATAGTCAAATAGTCGAATCGTCTGATAGTCAGGACGATAAGACTGTGCGACAATCAGACAATTCGGACAACGAGCGACCGAAGAAGGGAGCGAAGTCATGATTCAGCAAGAAACCCGACTGGTTGTAGCCGACAACAGCGGTGCGAAAGAGATCCTTTGCATCCGCGTGCTTGGCGGCACTCGCCGTCGCTACGCCCGTGTTGGCGACATCATCGTTGCTACGGTGAAAGACGCCAACCCGCAGGGTAACATCAAGAAGAAGAGCGTAGTCAAGGCTGTTGTCGTCCGCACCCAGGAGAAAATCCGCCGCAAGGACGGCTCGACCATCAAGTTTGACGACAACGCCGCTGTTATCATCGGCGAAGACAAGCAGCCCAAGGCTACCCGTATCTTCGGGCCGGTACCGCGCGAGCTGCGCGACCTGGGCTACAACAAGATAATCAGCCTCGCACCGGAGGTACTGTAATGCAGACGAATGTATATAAGATCAAGCTGAAGAAAGGCGACACGGTGGTAGTCCTCAGCGGTAAGGACAAAGGCAAGACTGGTAAGGTTCTGGCCACCCACCCGCGCGAGAACAAGGTGACGGTCGAAGGTGTCAACATCGTCAAGAAGCACCAGAAGCCGAACCGCGCATACCCGCAGGGCGGTATCATCGAGGTTACCAAGCCCATCTGGGTCAGCAAGGTCGCAATCGTCGACCCAACCACCAAGAAGCCCAGCCGCATCGGCTATAAGATCGACGAAAAAACTGGCAAGAAAGTGCGCGTATTTAAGAAGAGTGGCAAGGAAATTCCTGAACCCGCTGTAAGCAAGGAGGGCAAGAAGTAATGGCTACCGAAACCAAGCAAGTCACCACCGTCCGCCTGCGCGAAGCGTACAAGACCAAGTTCGTCGCCGAGCTGCAGAAGGAACTGGGCCTTGAGAACCTACACCAGGTACCGCGCCTCGAGAAGATCACCATTAACGTAGGCCTGGGCAAGGCCAAGGACGACAAGCGTGTCTTTGAGGCGGCTGCCAACACGCTGACCAAGATCACCGGTCAGAAGCCTGTTGAGACCGTGGCTCGCAAGTCAATCGCCGGTTTTAAGCTGCGTGAGGGCAACAAGATTGGTCTGAAGGTTACGCTTCGCGGCGACCGTATGTATGAATTCCTTGACCGTCTGATCACCCTGGTGTTGCCGCGTCTACGCGACTTCCACGGCGTGAGCGCCAAGGCCTTTGACCGCCAGGGGAACTACGCCATCGGTCTGACCGATCAGTCGGTCTTCCCGGAGCTGAGCTTTGAGGACACCACTGTCGCACACGGTCTGCAAGTTGTATTCACCATCAGCGGCGGCAACCCGGCACATTCCCGCGCCCTGCTCGAGAAGTTCGGTATGCCATTCGAAAAGGAGGCCAAGTAATGGCTGAATATGGAGCGACTGTGAGCAATCGTGACTTAGCTCGTGACGGCGATGGTTACTGGAGCGGTTTTAACTTCTCTGGCAGTGAACACAGAGGTATAGGTCCGTACGTTGATGCAATCCCAGGCGGACCAGACTCGTACGCCGTAATTTCGCCGGAGGGGGTAGTAGATTTTTACATGGACAATGGAAACGGCGGATTTGAGCACGCCGGTCCATTTGGTCCGGCTGCTGGCTGGGACGAGGCAGAATTGTCAGTTTCTGGTGTTGCAGAATACATAGGACGATTCACACGAGTAAAATCAGGTGAACCAGGCGCTAACATACGGTTTGCTCACTATGGAACCGCCATTGAGGAGAAGAAATAATGGCTAAAAAATCAATCATAGCTAGAGATTTGAAACGTCGCAAAATGTATGAGAAGTACGCCGCCAAGCGTGCCGAGCTCAAGGCACTCGGTGACTGGGAAGGTTTGGCTAAGTTGCCCCGCAACTCCAGCCCGACCCGCCTCAAGAACCGCTGTCTTGAGACCGGCCGTCCGCGCGGCTACATGCGCACCTTTGGCCTGAGCCGTATCGCGTTCCGCGAGCACGCCAGCAAGGGTGAAATTCCGGGTGTAACAAAGGCAAGTTGGTAGAAAGGAAGGATGAGAGATGATTTCAAGTGATCCAATCGCCGACATGCTCACCCGCATACGCAACGCCGTCGCAGTTCGCAAAAGCGAGGTAGTACTGCCGCACTCCAAGATCAAGCAGGCTATTGCCGAACTACTCAAGAAGAACGGTTTTATCAAGGACGTGCAGGTCATTGAAGCGAGCGTGGGCAAGACGCTCAAGATCGTCATCAATGACAAGGGCGAGAATCCCCGCATCACCGACCTTGTTCGCATGAGCAAGCCGGGCCGCCGGGAATACGCCAACGTCAAGGAGATTCCAACCGTTAAGGGCGGCCGCGGTATCGTCATTCTTAGCACCAGCAAGGGTTTGATGACCGGTGCTGAAGCTAAGAAGCAGGGTGTGGGCGGCGAGCTAATTTGTAAAGTTTACTAAAATAAGGAGCGAAAGAATGAGTCGAATAGGAAAACTGCCCATTCCGATTCCGAGCGGTGTGACAATCACTGTCGACCCAGATTTCGTGACCGTTAGCGGGCCGAAAGGCACGCTCAAGCAGTTCACGATGCCGGGTATCGCCGTTAAGGTTGAGGACGGCCAAGTCGTCGTTACCAGGGAGAGTGATGAACCAACTGTGCGCGCCAAGCATGGCTTGATGCGCTCGCTCATCAACAACATGGTCATCGGCGTCAGCCAGGGCTTCAGCAAAAAGCTAGAAATCAATGGTGTCGGTTACCGTGTGGCCATGCAGGGCACGGACCTCAAGTTCAACCTGGGTTTCAGCCACGACGTGATCTACAAGGTGCCGCAGGGCATTACTGCTACGGTCGAACAGAACACCATCACGGTGAGCGGTATCGACAAGCAGCAGGTCGGCCAGGTAGCTGCCGAAATCCGCGCACTCAAGAAGCCGGAGCCGTACAAGGGTAAGGGTATTAAGTACGCTGGCGAGCGCATCTTGCGCAAGAGCGGTAAGAGCGGTAAGGAGAAATAGCCATGAATAGGTTGAAGCAGAAACTTCAGAGAGAGTGGCAGCGCAAGCACCGCGTACGCGCTACCGTTTCCGGTACCACTGAGCGCCCGCGCTTGAGCGTCCACATTTCCAACAAGCACATCACCGCCCAGGTTATTGATGACGAAGCCGGCAAGACGCTGGCATATGCTACTACCGTCGGCGCCAAGAACGCCAAAGGCACCATGACTGAGCGCGCCGCCTGGGTCGGCCAGGAAGTTGCCAAGAAAGCTTTAGCTGCGAAGGTCAAGAAGGTGGTATTTGACCGCGGCGGCCACATTTATCACGGCCGTGTAGCTGCACTGGCGGATGCAGCACGTAACGCAGGATTGGAGTTCTAATCATGAGTACCGAACAAGCACTACAGCAAGCCGCAGCCGAAACTGCTGCACAAGCAAGCACCACTGCTCGTGCTGCCCGTACCCCGCGCGGTCGTCGTCCAGAGGCAGCAGAAGAGAAGCAGTTTGACGAGCGCGTAGTACACATCGACCGTGTCGCGCGCGTTGTAAAGGGCGGTCGCCGCTTCCGGTTCCGCGCATTAGTCGTTGCCGGTGACCACAAGGGTCGCGTCGGTGTTGGTATTGGCAAGGGCGCTGACGTCACCGCAGCCGTCACCAAGGCAACCGAAGTTGCCAAGAAGCACCTTGTTAGCGTGCCTATCTACAAAGGCACCAT
>CALKHY010000183.1 GCA_937988795.1 uncultured Candidatus Saccharibacteria bacterium | reverse complement strand
CGGTTGTGGTTGTGGTGTGTTGACTCATAAGAACCCTCCTTCATTGGATGTGTCTCCACCCGAGTCTCTTTTTTATAGGCAACGGAGCGATAAGAATAGGGAAAAGATTACAGGGGTTATTGTTTATCTTCGACAAAAAAGTCGGGCTGTTTGCTCGATTTGTTCAAGCTTAAGCTCCGGTGATGCGTACAAATAAAAACCTCCGGCTAATGAAACCGGAGGTTTGTGTTTGGGCCGCTCTGTCTTTAGCTTTCCTTGCAGCGGGTCAGGAAGTGCAGGGCGCCGAGGACGCTCAGGATGATCAGGCCGAAGCCGGTGCTGACGGCGGCTGCGGCACCAGTCTTGACCAGCTCCTGCGGATCGGTGGTGGCAGCGTCCAGGATTTGCGGCTTGGCCTTGTTGCCGAAGTCTACGACTTCTTCGTGGCCGGAGGTTTCAACTGCGAACTCCACGCAGCCGTCCTTGGTGTTTGGAGCGGTCTGAAGCCACTTGGTTGTGTCGTACGCCCCTTCGCAGATAACGTAGGTGCCCTTGTCGAGGCCGGTGAAGGCGTATGTGCCGTTTTCGTTGGTCTTAGTAGTTAGCACTTCTTCTTTGCAGTCGCTTAGAACGAAGATTTGCGTCTGGTCGTCGCACTTCTTGGTGAGGACAATTTCCCAATCCTTGAGGGTCGGCTCGTCCTGGTCGCGGACGCCGTTGCCGTTAATGTCATTGAACTTGACGCCGCTGACCTTGCCAAGCTTGAAGTTGCCAAACTTGACGAACTCGCGGTCGCCAGCCTTGACCCAGAGTTCTTCACAACCGCTGGCAGGTGCGGTCTGTACCCAGCCGTCCTGCTGGATTTCGCACACAATGTACTTGCCAGGCTTGAGATTCTCGAAGACGAAGGCGCCGTTTTTGTCGGTCTTGGCGGTTGCCATCGGTTCGGATTCGTCCTTCTTGGTGAGGGTAATCTCCCAGCCTTCCAGGCCCTTTTCGCCGAAGTTCCACTTGCCGTCCTTGTTGGTGTCTTCGAACTTGAAGCCGGTTATCTTGGCGTACTTGTTGTTCTTGAATTCGCAGGTTACCTTGTCGCCGACCTTGAGGGTGAGGGTTACGCGGGCTTTGTCGAGGTCAATTTTCTCGCCGTTGGTGCCCCAACACTTGATGTTCTTCAGGTACCAACCTTCGGTTTCGGCCTCAGTGATGCGGTAGGTGCCGGCCTTCAGCGTAAAGGTCTTGTCGTTGTCCAGCGGGTAAGGAGTGCCGTTGTCATTCAACTGGAAGGTTTCTTTGGTGATCCAGTTGTTCCAGATCTTCTTTTCGATGGTGAAGGTGAAGGGCTGGATGCTGTTCGGAGTGGCGTCCTTCTTGATGGTCAGCTTCGGTGCAATGTCGTCGTTGACAATCTTGCAATAGTACTTGTGGCCAACTTTGGCGTACAGCTTACCGCCAGGCATGTTCTGCTTTTCTTTGTTGTACCAACCGAAGGTGACGTCCCAACACTCTTTGGAGACTTGCTTGTAGCCCTTCGGGCCGCCAGTCTCAAAGATCTTGTACCAGGTGTCGCCACGGAAGTTCTCCTGTTCACCAGACTTGACCTTCTTGTTGCCAACCCACAGGTCGAAGTCGCGGGCCTTGGCGGTACCGCCGTCGTCGTTGATGACTTTCTTGTCAACGGTGATCTTGGCAGGTTTGCTGTAGTTCTTGATAACACAGGTGATGTGCTCGCCCAGCACGATATTGATGGTGTTGCCGTTTAGCCGTTGGCCATTGCAGTACCATGCAGAGGCGCGGTAGCCGTCGGGGCCGTCTTCGGTGAGTGTATAGGTGCCCGCCTGGAAGTTGCTGCCACTCTGGACAAAACCGTTGCCAGAGAAAGGGGTTGGACCGCTGGCGCTCAGCTCCCAATCGTCGGGCGTCGAGTTGCCGCCCCAGAAGTTGAAGACTTTCTTCATGAGCTTGAGTACTGGCGGGTCGTCGTCGTTTGTGATGGTGCAGGTGACGTCTTCATCCGGCTCAAGGGTGACAACGTTGCCGTTGAGTTCGTTGCCGTTGCCACCCTCGCAAACCCACGAGCTGGCAGTGTAACCGCTGGGGCCGGTTTCGCCCAAGGTGTAGGCAATACCTGCCTGTACTTCTCCGGACGCCTCGCCTTTGCCGCTCAGTGCGACCTTGTTGCTTGGATCGGTGGCGGTCAGTGTCCAGCTGGTGGCATCCAGCGTGCCACCGTTGTCGTTCTTGACAATTTTAACAAGTGTCAGGTTTGCCGAGCCAGGCACGTAGGTGTTGGTGATGCTGCATGTTCTGGCTACGCTGGCCGTGATGGTGCCCTTGCACTGTCCGCTGTAACTCACTTCGTAGTTGCTCGGTACGTTCACTTCTTTGATGTCGAACTGCGTACCTTCAGTCAGAATGTAATAGTTCGTGCCATCTTGTTCAAAGGTGATCGGGTTGCCGCCGTCATTCAGGACGAACTGGAAGTCGCTTGGCAATGCGCTGCCGCCGTTGACTATCTTCTGGACAGTCAGCGAGCCGGTGGTCGGGCGGTTGACGAACGTGCAGGAGATGGCTTCGCCGTTGCCAACGGTGATACCGGTTACGGTATTGCCGTTCCAGGTGCCGACTGGGGTCTGACCCTTAAGACATTCGGCCGATGCGACCGCGTATCCGTTTTGGAGCGTCTCGGTCACGCTGTAGGTGCCTGGCTCAACCTCAACGGCCGGCGTTTTGCCATAAGCATCGGTTGTTACCGGACCTGGGTTGCTTGGGCTGCCGTCAATGTCGAACTCCCAACCCATGGTGGGGATGGGGTCGGTGCTCGGGTTGTTATCGTTGTCGACGAGCTTGGTGATAGTGATGGTGCCGTTTTGGTTGCCTGTCGTAACCTCGTCATAACATACGATTACGTGGCTGATGGCATAGGTGTCGTCGGCTGGCGCGGAATCTGTGTTGAGTGGTGCAACGAGGTCGGTGAACGGTCCGCTTTCGTATACCTGATTGCCGGCCCCGCCGTTGCCGCCGCTGCTACCGCCTTTGACGACGACCTTGGTGATTACTTTGGTGCCGTCGGTGGTGATGGTGACCGTTTGCGGCTCGTTGGTGTTCGGCGAGAAGTCGGCGGTAATGCCTTCTTTCGTGCCGTCAACCGGCGGGTCGAATTTAACGCCGCCGGCAGTGCACCAGTCATCAATCTGATTCTTTTGTTTGTTATCGGTGTACGTCACTACGGCCCGCAGAGTACCGACCCGGACTTTGTTTCTTTCTGGGCTGTCCGTTCCGGTCTTAATTACGCCAATTTCAAGTGATGTGGAGCCATTCTTTTTAGTGTCGGTTACGTCCAGTGTCTGTGATGCGGCGGTGCAGTCGGTACTGTCGGCGACGATGTTTGTTGCGGCGTCAAAGTTTGTGTCGTTAAGGCGGACAAAGGTTTTAAAAGTGCCGCCCGTATAGCCGCTTTCATGAGCTTGGTAGGTTACATGAACAGTGACACTGGTTATGACAGAGTTGTTCGGGATGTCGGAAAGGCTGATTCGGACAGACTCTCTGTCGCCGTCGTCGCTGTCATCGTCGCCCTCGCCATAGCCGGCCCTTATTGGGTCGCTGCTGCTACAGCTGGGCGTGCCGGTTTCGTCTACAGTGGCCACGCCGTTTTCCCAGGCGGTGTACGTACCTCGGCTGGTCGGGAACAGAATGCCGGTTTCCGCTGCTGCGGCCTTGGCGGTCACAAGCAGTGGTGTGACGGGGCTGAACGCCAATACGGCAGTGAGGGTGCCGCTCAAGAGCCGTTTACTTATTTTGGTTGTCTTCCTAGTAATTTGATTTTTAATCGATCGCAACACAGTTACCTCCCTTTTGACGGTGCCTCTCTTTACTTTACTCACTCTTTGTTGTTTAACATAGATTATCTGATAAAAAAATTGACCTTGCAATAGTTTTTACGCCGCAAGCAACATAATTATGTAAGTTTTGCGACAATTACACCGAAGTAAAGTGGCGTATACTTGGAAGTAGTTATGGATTCGGCAAAATTACGGCTTCCCAAAATAAGTTTAAGGTTTTTTAACAATTGCCTGACTGTCGTAGTGGCT
>CALKHY010000182.1 GCA_937988795.1 uncultured Candidatus Saccharibacteria bacterium | reverse complement strand
CTTCTGATCTTGTCACTTGTTTCATGCTTTGCTGCGGTTTCGGTAATTTTGTTTAATGCGCTCGTAGGCCTCGCTGTCCTGTGACTGGGGGTTAAAGATTTCGACTGGATATTTCTCCTTTAGCTTTTCAAGTTTTTGCAGGAATGCTGTGGCTATATCAATATCCAGAATATTGCTGAGTTCGGCGCAGTACATGAGTACGTCGGCCAACTCGTTGGCGATTTCCTGCTTTTTCTTTTCGTCGTATTCGCCCCATTGGAAGTGTTCGAGCAGTTCGGCTGCTTCTACGGCGATGGATACTGCCATGTTGCGCGGCGTCCGGCTTTTGCCCCAGCCGCGCTCTTCGCGAAAGGTGCGGATGGCGTCTTTGAGTTCCTGGATGCTGGTGGTTCTATCGGATTTGGCCATGTTTCTCCTTTCTATATATCTTCTAACGTTATGCTGACTGGGCAGTGGTCGGAGCCGTAGATGTCTGGGTGGATTTTGGCTTCTTTGATATGGGGCCTGAGGCTTTCGCTGACTAGCACGTAGTCGATGCGCCAGCCGACGTTGTTGACGCGGGCGTTGGCCCAGTGCGTCCACCAGGTGTAGTGGCCGTTGCCTTTGGTGAATATGCGGAAAGTGTCGACAAAGCCGGCGTCGATAAAGTTTTGGAAGCCTTCGCGTTCTTCGTCGGTAAAGCCTTTCTTGCCCATATTGGGCTTGGGGCGCGCCAGGTCGTCCTCGGTATGTGCGACGTTAAGGTCGCCGCAAAAGACGACCGGTTTCTTTTGCTCAAGCCGTTTGCAGTATGCCAGAAACGCCGGATCCCAGTGCTTGTGGCGGAGCGGGATGCGCGAGAGGTCGTCTTTGGCGTTGGGTGTGTAGACGTTTACCAGAAAGAACTTGTCATATTCGGCGGCGATGACCCTGCCCTCTTTGTTGGGATCGCCATAGATATCGCCGGTGACTTTGAATTCTTCGACAATTTCCGGCGGGAAGCCGTTGATAACTGCCAAAGGCTTGGGCTTGGTAAAGATTGCGGTGCCGCTGTACCCTGCTTTTTCGGCCGAGTTCCAGTATTCCTCATACTGTGGCAGGTCGATTTCGGCTTGTCCCTGCTGGGCTTTCGTCTCTTGCAAGCACAGGATGTCAGGATTTTCTTTTTCTATGAATGACAAAAATTGGCTTTTGCGCACTACGGCGCGCAGGCCATTGACGTTCCAGGAATAGATTTTGAGACTGCTCATCGGCGGAGCTCCCGTTCGAGGCGGCGGATGCGTTCCTCCTGCTCTTGGTTTCTGCGGGCTTCCTCGCGGAGCAAGCGGTCTTGTTCGTCGTCTTTGCGGTCGCCTTGACGGTCGATTTGGGATTGGCGCTCCACTTCCCGTTCAAGTTTTGCGAGCCGGCTTTCGAGCTGCGGTATCTTACGAACTTCTTGGATGATGCGGTTAATTTCGTCGACGGCAGTGCGCACCTCGCGCTTGGTCTGCTCGTGCGCCGCCTCAAGATTTCGCAAGAGTTGTTCGAGGTCGCGTTTGACGCGTTCTAACGCCTGGCTGTCGCCTTCCTGGCCGCGTCGGTGGGTCTCGGTTAAGGCTCGGACACGCTCATGCACATCGCGGTGACTGCTGTGTAAAGCGGTCAAACTTTCGTATAGTTTGCGCTGGTAATCGGCGATGGCGCGGATGTCGTTCCGCGTGGCAAACAGTTTTTCAAGCGCTGCTACAAACTCTGGATTTTCAAGGTCTGACATAGCTTATGTGTTCGCCTCCAAACGGGTTACCCGTTCGTCAAGTGTTCGTACTTCGTGGGTTAGGTCGGTTGTTGCTGCTTTGACTGTTTTCATGTCGGCCTTGAGTGTGGCAATATCTTCGGCCATGGTGGGTATAAGCTTTACTTTTGTCTGCATGTCGCTCACCGCCTCAAGCACCAGCTGGTTTTGAGATATGACTTGCTCGAGCAATACAGACATATGTCGTACTTCTTGCGCGGTCTGGCTGTCGCTACTTGGTATATCCTGTTGGTTCATACATTTTTAGTCTAGCATTCTGACCGAGGGTTTGGTAGACTGCTAGCGGTATGTATAAGCGAGTTTTACTGAAAATCTCGGGCGAGCAGCTCTCCGGTAAGCACGAGATTGGTATTGATCCGGAGGTTGGGCACTATCTGGCCCGCGAATGTCAAAAAGTTGTACAAGCTGGTGTCCAGCTTGTTTTAGTAGTTGGGGGCGGCAACATGGTACGCGGCGCCGAAGTGGCCGGGCACGGCATCAAGCGCGTGACAGCCGACCAGATGGGTATGCTCTCTGGCCTCATTAATGCCATGGCGCTTACCGACATTTTTGAAAGCGACGGCGTGATCGCCCGCTGCATGAGCAATATTTTTGCGCCGCAAGTGGCTGAATCGTACTCGTTCCGCCTGGCCGAAAAGCACCTGGAGCGCGGCCGTGTCGTTATGATCTCTGGTGGTATTGGCCGGCCGTACTTTACGCACGATACGGCAGCCGTTAACCTGGCGCTTGAACTCAGCTGTGACGTTGTGCTTAAGGCCACCAAGGTTGATGGCGTGTACGACAAAGACCCACACAAATTCTCGGACGCTGTACTGCTCAAAGAAATCGCCTACCAAGAGGCGCTATCCAATGGCGCAATTAAGGTGATGGACAAGGCCGCCATTGGCCTGGCTATGGAACAAGGCATGCCGGTCATCGTCTTCGATCCAATGAAAGAAGACAACATCCTCAAGGTTGTCACCGGCGAACAAGTTGGCTCCCACATCAGCTAGTTAAAGCTCGATGGATTGACCTGGTTCGAGCGGTTTGTAGGCCAGGCCAAAGGCTTCGGCTGCTGTCTTAAACCATGTGTCGTACACCAGTTTGCCGTCGTCGGACAGTAAGGCATCGTGGGTGCGGAAGAAGAACGCTTCGGGCTTAACGGTTTGTAAGAACTCGATCGCTTCGCTCATTTTGAGCCACGGCGCCACAGCCGGCATTGCCAGGATATTTACTGGGCGTTCCGGCGCGGCCAGCGAGTCGCCCGGGTAGTACAGCGTATCGTTTATGAGCACGCTAATGTTTTGGGCGACGGGCTTGAGGGAGTGGATTTCGGCGTGCCTGCCGCCGAAGAACTCCAGGCCGAACGGGCCAATCGTTATTCGTCCGCCTATCTTTGGCGTCACTGCGTTTGGCTTGCCGAATTGCTGTTTTACTTCTTCGGTTGTAAACAGCGTAGCGTCCGGGTTCCGTGCGAAGATCTCCTCTAACTTTCCGGCGCTAAAGTGGTCGGGGTGTATGTGTGTCACCACTACTGCAGCAACATTTTCGGCATCGCCAAATTCCGGCGTAAACTCGCCCGGGTCAATAATAAGCTTCTTCCCCTGCTCTTCTAGCACCAGGCAGGAATGTGTATATTTCGTTAACTTCATATTTTTAGTGTATCATCTGCTTGTAAGTACATAGTCGAAGGACGAAAGAGTGAGCGAAGATATTTTCCACCTTGGGATAAAGGCGTTGATCCGCAATAAACACGGCGAAATCTTGTTACTACATGTTGATCCCGCTGCAGTGGGTGGCAAAGAGTATTGGGATATTCCAGGCGGGCGCGTGCAACGCGGGCATGGCGTTGAGGAGACATTGCGGCGCGAGATTGAGGAAGAAACCGGTGTGCGGAGTATTGCAATTGGCAAGCATCTTGGTATGGTACTGTCGCCGCTTCGCCTCCCAATTGAGTCCGGCGATGTCGGGCTGATCTTAAGTATTTATGAGTGTGCTATCCCAGACGACGCAACCATCGTGCCAAGCGACGGTATGATTGAATACGCTTGGCTGCCGCCTAGAGAAGCTGCCAAGCGCCTGGCCCAAAAGTATCCGCCGGAATTTTGCGAGCTTATTGCAGTGTAGTGTTATGATTTCTTTTCGGTTAAAGTTGGGCGCGGATGTGCGGTCAAGTAATAGCCAAGTCCCGGTATGAGCGCCAGTAGTGCAGCAAAGCCCATAATATAAAACGCAACGACGATGCTAAAGTGATCAGAAATCGCACCAAGCAATATGGGTGCAACAGCGATTGCGGTATTGGTGATCGCGCCAGCTATGCCGAACGTTTTTTCGTAGTTGCCGTGATGTTCGACCGCATCTGACATCATAGCCTGCAGTACCGGCACGGTTCCTTTTGCAAACACACCAAGGATGATCGCGCAACCGATAATCGCCCAGACTTGGGTTACGGTTGCCAGAAGCATGATGAAGATCGCCATCAATAGGTCGGACGCCAGAAAAACATTGATGCTGCCAATTTTATCCGTGAGTCGTCCAAGCAATGTCTTGCCGAACAGGTTGCCAAAGAAAAATGCAGCCGTGAAGCTTCCGAGTAGTGCTGGATCGATACCCCTAAGGAGTAGCAGGAATGGCAGAAAGACGTATAGCGAAGCACTGGCAAAGGAGTCCAGCGCCGCGGCGGCGAGCGCAAAAACAAGTCGCCGGTTTCGTAGAATTTGCCACAAAGACATATCGATTGGCGGGGCTGTCTTGTTTTGTGGAGCTTCACGCCCGCGCAGAAACATCCGAACACCCGCACCCAAAAGAATTGCTGCGCCAGCGTACAAAAGCGCGGTATTTTCCCAGCCAATCAGAACTACAATAAACGACAGCGCCGCGGTGATCGCGATGCGGCCCACGTCGCCAATGGCAGTAAAGTTCCCAATGGTCCGGCCGCGCCGTTCTTTGGGCGTCCATTTGGCAATAAGGCCGAATGCGATTGGATGGAATAAGCCAAACCCAATGCCTGCCAGCAGGAACATGCCAAAGAGCGCGTAGTAATTATGCAAGATCCCCACCCCGGCAAAGGCTAGCGCGTACACGAACAATGCAGCAACCAGTGTCTTAAGTCCGCCAAACTTCACGGCCAAATAGCCAGCTGGCAGCGCCAGGATAATACCAGATACATTAACAACCGTACCCAGTATGCCAACCTCGGTAAGGCTGAGATGCTGCGTGGCGGCAATAAATGGCAGTAGTAATAGCAAGCTTGCTTGAAAGCCATCGTTGAATATATGCAGCGCGTTAAGCGACAGGAAATGGCTGTGTTGTGACTGGAGTTTCGATACTAGTTTACGCATATTTTTTGGGCTGTCTCTAGATGGCGGAGAGGGCGGGATTCGAACCCGCGATACGGTTGCCCGTATACACGCTTTCCAAGCGTGCTCCTTCAACCACTCGGACACCTCTCCTCGTCGTTTAATTATATCGCAACTTACTGTTAAACTAAACGTTTAAAGAATGATCATTAAATAAATTTTGAATAAAGGGGAATTTCTTCTAAAAACACCTTGCGATAACTGTAATTGTAAGCGTAGACTAAGAAATAACTATGCCCATTATTGAGCTTCAGGACGTCAGTAAATTGTATGGTTTTGGCGACGCTACGACCGTGGCGCTCGACAGTGTGTCTTTGAGTATTGAAGAGGGTGAGTTCGTGGCTGTGATGGGCCCGAGCGGCTGTGGTAAGTCGACGCTCATGAACATTATCGGCCTGCTCGACCGCCCGACACACGGCGCGTACAACCTGCAGGGCCGGCCGGTGGAGCGGCTCCGCTCCGGCCAGCAGGCCAAGGTTCGCCGCGACACCATCGGCTTTGTGTTCCAGTTCTTTAACTTGCTGCCACGGCTGACCGTGCTCGAAAACGTTGCCCTGCCCCTTGCCTACAAGGGCATGAGCACGCGCAAACGCATCAAGGCGGCAACCAACATGCTGGAGCGTGTGGGGCTTTTGGGTCGCGAGTTTTACTACCCGCGCCACCTGAGCGGCGGACAGGCGCAGTGTGCAGCCATTGCCCGTGCGCTCGTGAACAATCCGCGCATCATCATTGCCGACGAGCCGACCGGCAACTTGGACAGCAACAGTTCACGCCTGGTTATGGAGCTGTTAAGCGAGATCCACAAAACCGGCACGACTATCCTGTTCGTGACGCACAACCCGGAACTCACGCGTTACGCAAGCCGCGTGGTGTATATGCATGACGGCCAGATCGTGCACGATGAACAAACGGCCATCGGCGACATTGCCAAGATTGCACGCAAGGCTATTTACGCGTCGCCCGTTAAGACTGAAGAAGACGACCTCGCCGGCGTGTCCACGCTCATGAAGGCAACGCCGGGCGGCGACAAAGTTGAACCCGAACAAAAGTCGTCCAAAAAGCAAACAAAAGCTAAAAAGAAAGCTAGAAAGGCGGCCAAGAAATGAGCGCTATATTACGTGGGCAACTGCGCATGGCGTATGACAGCGTCAAAAGTTCCAAGTGGCGCAGTTTCTTGACGATGCTCGGCATTATCGTTGGCATCGTGGCCGTGGTCACGGTTGTCGGCATTGGTGAGGGTGTGAAGCGGCAGATCGCCGGCACGCTGGCCCATTTTGGCAACGACCTTATCATCGTGCGGCCGGACGACACAGGTGGCACGTCGCCAGGCGGTTTGGGACGCTCCGATGTAGTGTTTGGCATGTCTAGTGCTGTGAATCTGACAAACAACGACATTGAACTGGTTGGCAAGGCCGAGGGTGTACGCCTGCATGCGCCACTGATGCTGATCCCAGGCACGCTGGAATTCGACGAAAAAACGATCATTTCGAGCACCAAGGTCGTGGGAACGGGCGCAGACATGCCGCAGCTACTCAACCAGGGGTTGGCATACGGCAGCTTCTGGACTGAGGAGGACGAAGGCGCCAACTATGCCGTACTCGGCCAGCAGGCAGCCTATGCCATCTTTGACGAGCCGGTGCCTTTAGGTAAGACGTTTGAATTCCGCGGCCAGAGTTTTCAGGTGCGCGGCATTTTCGAGCCGTTTGCCAAGGTGCCCTTCTCGCCTACCGCCAGCTTTGACAACGTTGTATTCATTCCCTACAAGACTGCTATCCGCCTGACTAGCAATTCCGTGACACCATACGCCATTCTAGCCAAGCCAACGAGCGCCGGCAAACTGGGTGAGACGATCAAATCGATCCGCAATACCATGGCTGCTGCCCGCGACGGCGAACGTGACTTCAGCGTGCTTGAATCGCGCGAGAGTATTAACGCCGGCAGTAGCGTAATCCGACTGCTGTCGATGTGGATCTTTGCCGTCGCCGTCATTGCTTTGCTTATGGGCGGCGTGGGCATCATGAACATTATGCTGCTCATCGTGACTGAGCGCATGCACGAGATTGGGGTGCGCAAGGCAGTCGGTGCCACCAGCCGTCAGATTTTGAACCAGTTTGTGCTGGAGGCGACGGTGTTGAGTCTGGTCGGCGGCGTTATCGGCATCATCATATCTACGGCCGTCATTGGTCTGCTGCGTCTGTACACCGATCTTGACCCGGTTATCTCCTGGCCGGCAATTGGTATTGCTGCCGGCGTATCGATTGCTATTGGCATAATCTTCGGTTCTGTTCCGGCTATCAAAGCCGCGCGCAAAGATCCCATCGAAGCCCTCCGTCACGAATAGATTTTTGGCGATAAAACAAGAGGGCAGCCTTGATTGACAAGCGCAAGCATTAGAATTACAGTTCAAAGTATGAAAAACAGGTTTCGCTCGTTCGCCAACAAGGTGTCAATATGGGCGGGGTCGCCGTACGTATTCACCGCTGCGCTTGCCGCTATCATAATTTGGGCAGTCAGCGGTCACGCCTTCCATTATTCGGACACTTGGCAGTTAGTGATTAATACCGGCACTACGATCGTCACGTTCCTCATGGTGTTCCTTATCCAGAACACGCAGAACCGTGACGCCAAGGCTATCCAGCTTAAGCTCGACGAGCTCATCAAAACCCAGACTGGTGCGCGTAACATGTTCGTAGGACTGGAGGATATCTCCGACGAGGAGTTGGAGCAACTTGCCGAAGAGTTTAAGCGCCTACACGAAAAGTCGCCGCCCACCCCTGCTCTGGCTAAATTGCGCAAGAAGATCGAAGAAGAGCGCTCGAAGCGCCTTACCCTGGCAAAAATACCGAGTAAGGTTATAACAACCATGCTGTGGCCGCTTGGCTTGGACAGTAAAAAGGGTGACAAAGCCCCTACGTCTAAGCAATAAATAGCCGCACCAGCGCAACAACTGCGATAATCGACCAGAAAATATTGAGTGCTACCGACTGGTAGACCTTTTTGGCCGCTGAGATGACGATAATGGCAATGGCGCCGGTTAAGTTGAGGAGCTGAAACGCGTAACTCTCTGCCCCGACAACGCCAAAACTGACCAGCGCATAGGCTAAGATTAAGGCGACCGGCCCATACCAGCCGATCGCCTCGATAATAGCCATCCGCTTTTGGTTGTTCATAGTTTAGAAGTCTAGAGCAGCTGCTCGCCGTAGTAGTACCAGAAGTGCTTGAGGATGAAGAATGCGATCAGTAGGAACCAGAAAAACAGGATGTCCAAATGATGTTTGCGGGCGAACGTTGCAACTTTTTCGAGCGCACCTTTTACCTTAATGTGGCCGGCCTGAATGTTGTATAGCGTGACGTACCAGAACGTCGTGATGGTCGTGACCCATACACCCATGCAGAACGGGCACAGCGCATTGATGTGATACACGCTTTGGTAGAACAGCCAGTGCACAAATCCAAGGCCGAAGATAGTGCCGGCCTGTAAACCCAGCCAGTACCAGCGCTTAAATTTTGCGCCGGCTAGAATTGCCATACCGGTGGTCAGAACCACCGTAAAACCCGCCATCCCGATGAACGGATTTGGGATGTTCCAGAACGCTGTAGACTGGGCTGATTTCATCACCGAGCCGCAGCTGACAATTGGATTAATATCGCATCCGGTTTGGAAATTCGGATTCTCCGCCAGTGCAACTTTGTCGTACATGATGATGCATGAAAGCAACAGGCCGATAGCGCCTGCAATTACCAAAAGCCACGGAATGGCTCGCTCGAGTGTAATTCCCCCAAATAGTTTCATGATTTTAGTATAGCAAATTTTAATTTTCCAGCGAGCTGCATTAACCAGGAAACGCGAGGTTTACACGGTACAGGCGCGGGTACTCACCCGCTCGGCCAGGTTGCGGGCCTGGGCGAGCTTGTCGCTCACTTGCTGGGCAGTCAGCGCATAGCCGACGCTGTCGTGATTAACCGATTTGGCAAAGATAACACCTATCACTTCGCCATCTTTGTCAATTAGAGGTCCGCCAGAGTTGCCCTGCTCAATGTTTGTCTTGACCGAATACACTTCGCGGATGGTTAATCCTTGGTTATAGATGTTGCGTCCCTGGGCTTGGAAGGTTTCGAGCACAACGCCAGGCTCGGCAGTAAACCCGCTGCCCGACGGATAGCCCAATACGGCTGTCGACGTGCCAACCGGCGCAAGGGTGTTATCAAATTTAAGCGGTTTACCAGCGAGTCCATCAGTGCGCAGGATGGCTATATCAAGCTCGGGGCCGAAGAGTACGACACGCGCATCATGCCTGCCATTCTGGTCTAGCACAAACGGGTCGCGTACGCCGGCAACGACGTGCGCGTTAGTAACGACCAGGCCGCTGCCAGCCACAAAACCTGAGCCTTCTACGATATTGTTGCAACTTTGGCCTTCGATTTTGACCACCGACGCCCGTACCTGCTGG
>CALKHY010000181.1 GCA_937988795.1 uncultured Candidatus Saccharibacteria bacterium | reverse complement strand
CAAAGGTGATATTGGACCGAACAGCCAAGCGGCCAGCGTCAAGCTCTTCCGTAATGATGTCTGCGTAGTGGCCAAGCGCCGCAGCTGTCCGCAGTTTGTCTGGCACCCCATAATAACCTACCGATTCGGGATCGTCAGGATTGTAAGCGTACGATTCTGGGATCTCAACAGTTTCACTAGACAACCCATCGCCAAGTGGGATTGTTACATATGTCGATCTAGCGGGCACATACGTCTCATTGTCCCGCTTCTGGTATTCTACGGAAAATGGCAACCCAAACGGATCCCCACCCTCCACCTTTAACAGGCTGGCGCGAGCAGCAATTTTGCCAGCCAACCGAGCCTCGCTATCATACCCAAAAGGTGGCCGGTCGGGGTCGTCGGATGGTCTTATATGAAACTTAAGGAAGTAAAACGTTTCCATCACGATTTCCCCCGCCTCAAGCGCAGCGCGTATCCTGGCGGGTTCAACCCCCTGACGGCCAGCATCATCCATCGAAAAACCAATAATCAAATCCGCCCAACGGGTCCCGCCACTGCCGATCCGCCACACCTCTTCTTGCAAATCAGGCGAAAGAGGCAAGTCTAAACCAAGTGCTGGCCGCTCGTGCGGCGGAGTTTCAAAAAATCGGTCAATCGGCGACGGCTCACGAACCCGCATGCTGGCATACTAAGCCCAAACCTCACCACCTGTCTGGCAGCTATCTTACACAAGTTTCGCGAGACTAACTACTGTAAGACTGCGGTATAATAGGGCGCATGAGCTATCCTGAAGCAGCACAAATCAACGAAATTGTAAGTAGTGCGCAGCGTATTGTCATTTTGCAGGCCGACAATCCTGATGGGGATTCGTTGGGCAGTGCGCTGGCACTGGAGCAGATTTTGGGCGATCTTGGCAAAGAGCCGATTTTGTACTGCGGCGTGGACATTCCGGCATATCTGCGTTACCTGCCCGGCTGGGATCGTGTGCAAAAGGACCTGCCCGCGCAGTTTGACGCGGCAATCATCGTCGATACAGGTGCAGACAGCCTGCTGGAACAACTCGACAGGACAGGGCAGAAGGGCTGGCTGCGCGCCAAACCGGTAATTGTCATTGACCACCACACAACCGAGACAACCATCGACTACGCGCAGGTTATCCTGAGCCCCACGGCCGTCTCTACCGGCGAAGTGATTTACGAGCTCGCACGCCAACTCAACTGGCCGCTCAACCACACTGCCAAGGAGATGATCGCCACATCCATACTGGCCGACAGTCTAGGGCTTGTAACCGAAGCCACCAGCGCCCGCAGCATCCACATCGTTGCTGAACTGGTGGAGGGCGGGGTGTCACTCGCAGAGCTGGAGCACGCCAGGCGTGAACTCCAGCGCAAAGACCCAGAACTTGTCCGCTACAAAGGTGAGCTCTTGCAGCGAATCGAATACTACCACGACAACCAAATCGCCATCGTCACTATCCCGTGGGAAGAAATCGAGCGTTACAGTGCCCAATACAATCCTTCCATGCTCGTGATCGAAGACATGCGCATGACCACCGGCACCCATCTGGCCATCGCCTTCAAAATCTACCCGGAGGGCCGCATCACCGCCAAAATCCGCGCCAACCAGGGCTACCCCATCGCCGACAAACTGGCCGAACACTTCGGCGGCGGCGGCCATCCCTACGCCAGCGGCTTCAAAGTCCAGGACGGCCGCAGCTTCGAAGAAATCAAAACCGAATGCATCAAAGTCGCCGCAGAATTACTGGACAAAACAACAAACGCAAGCTAAGCTAAACGTAATGGTTACGTTGACATACCAGCCCACAATTTGTTGTTGCCAAACCTGTATATAGGTGGGGCTGGTTTCTATTGCTGCTGGGGACGAGCCTCACCGGCTCGTTTTTTGTTACCCGAATAGCAGCAACATTAGTAATAAGAGAAAGACATGGCAGGATTCTCAACAATCGCAACACATAGCGGTTACACACCAAACGAAGATGACGGCGCAATCATCCCACCAATCCACCTCACCACCACATTCAAGTTCGGCAATAAAAACAAACACGAATACTCGCGTTCCGGCAACCCAACCAGAAAGGTGCTTGAGCAAACCCTGGCCGCGCTTGAAGGCGGCAAATATGCGCTCGCATACTCCTCAGGTTCTGCAGCGCTGGCCAACATCGGCGCACTACTTGAAAAAGGGCAGGGTATACTTTTCTCGTCCGACGCCTACGGCGGCACCTACCGCTTTATAACCAAAATCCTTGCCCAGCAGGGGCTGCCGCACTACGTCGCCGACCTCACCGACATTGCTGCCGCCAAAAAACTGCTGGCCGAGCACGACATCAAGATTGTCTGGGTTGAAACGCCGACAAATCCGCTGCTCAAAGTAACTGATATCCGCAAACTCGCCGATGCCGCACACGAAGCAGGCGCAATACTAGTAGTAGACAACACTTTTGCTACACCCATTCTGCAACAGCCGCTTGCCCACGGCGCCGACATTGTGGCACATTCGACCACTAAGTACATCAACGGGCACAGCGATAGCGTTGGCGGCGCGCTCATCATCAACGACGACGACTTATATAAACAGCTGGCATTTCTGCAAAATGCCATTGGTGCAATTCTCTCGCCGTTCGACAGCTGGCTGACGCTCCGCGGCTTGCGCACGCTGGAGCTTCGCGTAGAGCGTCACGTAGCTAACGCCCGCAAAATCGCCGCGTTCCTACAAAAACACCCCAAAATCAAAAAAGTCTACTACCCAGAATTCTTCACCGGCGAACAGGGCAAGATCGTCAAAAAACAAATGAAAGGCCCCGGCGGCATGATATCCGTGGAACTGCACGAAACATACGACGTCCAAAAATTCCTAAAAGCGCTCAAATACTTCCCGCTGGCCGAAAGCCTCGGCGGCGTCGAATCGCTCATCGACCACCCAGCCAGCATGACCCACGCCTCTATTCCTAAAGAAGAGCGCGAGAAGATTGGCCTCACCGACGGTCTCTTCCGCCTGTCCGTCGGCATAGAAAACGCTGAGGACCTGCTTGCCGATCTCGAGCAAGCATTAGACAAAGCTTAGGATGCTATACTGGATAACAGATATGAAAATTTACAATACACTCACCCGACAAGTTGACGAACTGCAGCCGCTGAACCCGCCGGTTGTGACAATTTACACCTGTGGGCCGACTGTGTACGATTACGCACACATCGGGCATTGGTTTACCTACGTGCGGTGGGACACGCTGATCCGCACGCTCAAGGCAACTGGCATGCAACCAAAATGGGTGATGAACATTACCGATGTCGGCCACCTAGTGAGTGACGCCGACGAAGGCGAGGACAAGCTGGAGAAGGGCGCCCGGCGCGAGGGCAAGACCGCGTGGGAAGTAGCCAAATTCTACACCGACGACTTCATCGAGGGCATGAAAGCGCTTAACATCCTGACGCCGGATGAAATGCCACGCGCCACCGAACACATCGCCGAGCAAATCGAACTCATCAAAAAGCTGGAAGAGAAGGGCTATACCTACACCACCAGCGACGGCGTGTACTACGACACCTCCAAATTCGAAGGCTACGCCGCGTTCGCCCGGCTCGACCTGGACGACCTGCAAGAAGGCGCCCGCGTGGCAGTCAACCCCGAAAAGCGTAACCCAACCGATTTTGCCCTTTGGAAGTTCAGCCCCAAAGACAGGAAGCGCGACATGGAGTGGGACAGCCCGTGGGGCAAAGGCTTCCCAGGCTGGCACATCGAGTGTAGCGCCATGAGCATGAAATATCTGGGCGAAACGCTCGACATCCACACTGGCGGCATCGACCACGTGCCCGTACACCACACCAACGAAATCGCCCAGAGTGAAGCCGCAACCGGCAAGCGCTTCGCACTGATGTGGATGCACAGCAACCACGTACTCATCAACGACCAAAAGATCAGCAAATCGCTTGGCAACGGCATCCGTATCAAAGACGTCGTCGAAAAGGGCTACGACCCCATGGTCCTGCGCCTCCACATCTTGGAAAGCCACTACCGCTCCCAAAGCAAATTCAGCTGGGAAAGCCTGGAGTCCGCCAAGAACCGCCTGCAAAACATCCGCGCCTTCGCTGATTTACGATTTAATACAGTCGCTTATGAAGAAGGCTCTGACCTCGTTCCAGTACAAGGGTTGAAGCTTGATCATGCTTGGGGTGAAATCATGGAGGCCTTAACCAACGATCTAAACACACCAATTGCTCTGGAAAGATTAAGTGGACTAATAGACCAAGCAAATATATACGGTATCGACAACAACGCAAAACAAAAATTCGAAGATTTTTTGTCAAAACTGGATATGGTTCTAGGGCTTAGGTTGCTTGAGAGTAGCGACATCACCGACGAGCAAAAACAGCTCATCGCCGAGCGCGAGGAAGCCAGAAAAATCAAAGACTGGGCAAAATCCGACGAACTCCGCGACGTCCTGGCAAAGCAAGGCATTGCGGTACGCGACACCCCGCACGGCCCAATCTGGTCCCGAACCTAAATATTTTAGACAATGAGGCCATTTTTATGATATAATATAAAAAATGGCTAATATAGAATCTTCTTCCGGATCCGGTGACATTGTCCGTCTATCAACGGTGTACTGTCCTCTTGGGACGCTGGTAACACCCCGGAGACCGCGCGACCCAGAACTAGCCAGCCAGTTTGTCAACACGGTCACCGAAATGTTCCACGACGCGACCCGCCCATTCGACGGCGGCACCCACACCGGAAATCCGGTTCGTGCACACGGGCTGCCGGCAGGCATGGTGGCCGTCCATTACCAGATGATGTTTACCGGCAGGCCGGGATCCCCCGAAATTGCAACCTCGCGCACCTCGCTGCTAGCCAACGGAGCCAGACACCGGGCGCACCGATTGTGGGGAGAACCAGGAAACCCGGGTGAATACTTCCAACGCTTCCTAAATGTCGCTATAGAGAGACACCCTGACCTTATCAGAAGAAGACCCACTCGCGACGACGATAGTGGTGGCAATATCATAGACTTGGAGCATTGGCGTGCCATTAAAAAGATTGGCATCAATAATCCAAAAGAGGACCGCACCGGACGACAGGTATTTGACGGTTTAGCTCTGTGGAGCTTGGTTGGATACCTGATACTGGAAAAACCAACAGGCCCGCCAACACTGCCACCGCGGCCGGGCAAAAGCCAACGGACTGCCTGATTACTTCTTTTGCTCTATGGCCGCCTGTGCGGCTGACGGCTTAATAATTTTTTTCTCGCGCAAATAGTCGAGCAGGGCAATACGGATGCAACCAGCTACCGGGATGGCCACCAGACCGCCAAGCAGACCGCCAAAGCTTACACCGATAATCACCGAGCTAAAGACGAGCAGCGGCGACATGTTGGTGGAGTTGGCCTGCACGCGCGGCTGGATAATGTAGTTTTCGATCTGCTGGTACAGAATGTAGTAAGCAAGGATAAATACTGCCGACCAGATAGAGTGGAACAGTGCCACCAAAGTCACGATAATCGCGCCAATGGTGTGGCCGACCAGCGGAATCAAGCCACAAATAAAGACGATGAAGACCAGCGCAATTGGGTATGGCACGCTCAAAATAAGCATCGCTGGCAGAAGCATGAGGGCGGCAATTGCCGCGAGCGTCACCTGGCCGTTTACATACCCCTTAATTACGCGGTACATGTCGCGAGCCAAACGCCGCACGCGCTCCTGGCGGTCGTCCGGGATGGCATCCATAACAAACCGCTGCCAACGCGGACCTTCAATCAGCATCATGAAAGTTAGCACGAGCACGGTTAAAACCGCGACGACACTACTGCCTAACCGCTGGGCACCACTGAAAGCTGCACTGCCGAAGTCACCCAACCTATCAGACAACTGTTTCGAGAACTTCTCGATATCATCCTGCAAATCATACCGGGCCACAAAACGGCCGATACTGCTATCTTCGTCACGCACCTGGCGTGCGAGCGCCGGAATTGTTTGCACAAAGTTAGTCGTCTGTTTAATCAGGGGTGGCACAACACTTATCAGGAATGCCACAAGGGTCAGGATGACGATCAGGAACGAGATGGCGGTAGCTGCCGTGCGGCTCCCTTTGCGCTTGCCGGGCAGGCGCTGAGCGATCCAGTGCACCGGCGCATTGAGCGCCAAGGCCAGGAAGAAGGCTGTAAAGATGAGTGTCAACGGGTATGCCGCTTGTTTAACCGCGGCCAAGCCGAGCAACGTAGCAACAACCACCAGCATCACACGCACGATTGTGCGGTTTGGGATGTCGAGCGTCACCATATTTTGCTTATCGCTTGGTTTGAAGTGTAGCATCTTACCCCCATTATTGCTTAAGATTGATGCCGGCGCAATGCCTGCTCAAAGACTTCTAATGTCCGCTCACCTACGGCGGCAACATCAAATTGCTGTACATGCTGTCGCTGCCAGGCGACCGCCTGCTTGGCTGCCTTTTTGTCTTGCAGCGTCCGAACGAGCAGGTCGGCAAAAGCAGCAGTGTCGCGTGGGTCAAACAGACTTTCCGGTCGCGGCGCCATGGCACTTGCATAACCTGGATTATTGCCAGCTAACACCACACCATGGCTGGCCGCCATGGCTTCGAGCAGCACGATGCCGAAGCTCTCACCGCCCGTGCTTGGGTAGACAAGCACATCGGCCGAGGCGAGATAGCGCGGCTTGTCTGCTTCCGCAATAAAACCAGTAAATTCTACACGGTCGGCAAAGCCGTGGCGCGCAACGTATGCCTTGAGTTCGTCTGCCATGTGACCGGCCCCGCACACAACAACCCTAGCATCATCCGGCCACTGTCCAGCGCGAATGGCGCGGTGCACTGCCCGGAGCAAATACTGGCAACCTTTGCGCTCCACGAGCCTGCCCAGGAACATAACCGTCCGGCCTTTGGCGTACTGCTCAAACGGCTTAGCGCCAGCAAACTTACTGATATCTATCGGGAGTCCGACTACCGTAGCAGGGATGCGAAGCGTCCGTTTGGCAAAATCCGCAGCTGGCTGGGAGGTCGCCATGAGCGCGTCGAACCGGCGCAGGCTGCCTTGTGCCCGCGCCCACCTGGCGAGTGCATGATTAGCCGCGGTCACCATTTTCGAGTAGGGCAAAATGTGAAACATGCCGACAATTGCCGTCTCCGGCCCAGCCGCCTTAATGATACGTCCGGCCAGCCAAGGGCTGTACGGCACCTGCACGTGCAGCACATCAAACTGCTCGCGCTTGAGCAGCTCGCGAATGGTCTTCATGCGGGCAGGCAAGGGCATGGCCATGCGGTTTTGGTTGAACCGCACGTTGACGTTGCGGCTTAAGGAATGAATGTTGGGTATGTCGGTTCGCTTGGTTTCGCCAACCAGGTAATGCACCTCATGGCCCTGCGCGGCCAGCCAGCGACCCATGATGAGCACGTACTGCTGCACGCCATCGGGCTTGTCTAGCGAGTCATCGAGCACCAGGCCAATCTTCATACTCCCACCCTATACGCGCTTTCCGTGTTTCAGCGCCTCGCGGTAGAGGGCTTCGTATTTGTCGAGCATGCACTCGGTGCTGTATTGCTGCACCTCTTTGGCTGCCCACTTGCGCCAGAGTTGGCGCAAGTCTTTTTGGTAGAGCATCAGCTCCAAGCGGCGGGCAAAGTCCCGCACATCGCGCGGGTTAACGAGCGAAATCGCGCCAAAGCCGGTCATGACCGACGAATAGCCTGGATTGTCGCCAGCGACCGTCGGCACGCCCGTGGCCATGGCTTCGAGTAATACCTTGCCAAACCCTTCGCCAAACACAGCCGGGCTACAGAAGACATCAGCCTCCTGGAAGCGCCTGAGCTTTTCGCCATTGTCGCGGAAGCCGAGGAACTCCACATTCCTCAGCTCCAAATCTTCGGCGAGTAGCTCTAGTTTGACGCGATCCACGCCGTCACCCAGGATGTCGAGCTTAAGGGTCGGGTATTTGTCCTGGAGCAGCGCAAACGCCTGAAGCAAATATTTCACGCCCTTGCGCCCCTCCAGCCGGCCAACGTACAAAATCGTCTTATTTGGCCGGTTGTCGTTTTGTTTCTTGGATGGTTTGAATTGCTTGAGGTCGATATCGACCGGCACATAGGCGACAGGTTCATCTGTCAGGGAAGAGACGTACTCCGAGCCGGGAATTGATGCCGCGGCAAATACGTCGATATATTTGATGACTGCCTTGGCGAGCGGGCGGATAGCTTGCGACACCGCCTTAATCACAAACCCTTCCGGCAATTTGGCGTGGAATGTTGCGACGTTAATCGCGTTCGAGCGGGGCAGCATGTAGGCGCCGAGTGACGGCACCCACGGTTCGTGGAAATGTAAGATGTCAAAATGTTCCCGATCTAGCAGTTCGTCGGCTATTTCGCGGCCATTGGACGAGACCTGGATGGTGGTGCGTGTAGGCAGGCGGACATCTGTTGAGTGGCCTACAAAAACGGTGTATTCGTTCGGCGGCTCACCCTCATACCCCGGCGGCTGCGGTGTAATGACTAACACGTCGTGGCCGCGTTTACGCAATCCTTCGGCCTGGGCCTTGACGATTTCCTGTACGCCGCCGCCTTTGATGATGTCGTAGGGGCAGACAATGCCGATTTTCATCTTACGCATAGTTACGCATATTGTACCATGTGCAGCCCAAGGTGGCCCCTAAGGCTTACTGGGACACATTAAACTAAAACGGAACAGCCAGTAGAATTAGATTTTGTAAACAACTAACTAATTCGAAAGGACTGTTCCGTAGTGACTAGTCTAGCAGATATACCTGGCGAAGCCAGGTGTAAGCAGCTGGTATACCGGCTGCTTACTAAACAAACAACAAACAAGGTTGTCTGTACAGCCTGTGGCGGCAGCATATCATGGAGGCAGGAATATGGCTGGTGCCGACTATGCCGACGAAAGATTCGGCCCAAGGCTACTACATGGTTCCGCGGCAGCAAGCTCACCTACCGCCAGATATTCTTGTTGCTCTACTGCTGGCAAAAGCGCCAAAGTCCAGGCGCTGCCAGGTTGGCAACAGGACTAAGCTACACCACCATTCGCCGGTGGTATTGGCGGTTTCGAGCCCTTGCACCCAAAGACAACCAGGATGCTATGCTTTCTGGTGTCGTGGAGGTGGATGAAGCCTGGTTCGGTAAGAAGCGCTTTGGTAACCAAACCATTGTCGTTGGAGCCATAGAGCGAGATACCAAACGGCTCAAATTACAAATTATCCCCGACACCGAACAAGACAGCCTCGAAGGCTTTCTCGAAACACATGTGACAAGGGGCAGCTTGGTGGTCACCGACTGCGCCAGTGGCTACAATGACATTGAGTGGCTAGGATACTCCCACGAGAGCTGGAACCACTCCAAAGGGCGCTATGCTGGCACCAACCACATTGAGCAGATTTGGAGTGCTATGAAGCGCTACCTTAGAAAACTCTACGGCTGTATCCCTACAAAGAAACTGCAGCTCATTCTCAATGAATGGATGGCCAGGCATAACAGGCAAAGCCTGTTTGCCTCGCCATACAACTTCCTGGAAGCTACATTACATTAACAAATTAATCTAAAACAAATTAATCTAATTGCCTGGTTTGTTCCGGATTGGTTGACTGTGTCGTGCACCAATCCTACCTTCTACCTTCTGTCTTCTGCTTTCTTGAGCTTGTAAAACCGCTCTAAGTTGCCCTTGGCGCCGGCGATTTGCGAGTCAGCTTTGTCCAGGATGACGAAGTACTGGCGCGACCAAGCCTCGAAATCTTTGAGGATGTCGCGGCGCATGCGGTCGTTTTTGATAACGCCCTTGTGCTTGAGATGAGCGGCTGTGGCCTCAAACTGCGGCTTGAGCATGGCCACGATGATTGTATCCTTATGGCACAGTGTGGCGACGTGCGGCAGGATGTCGCGTAAACTTATAAAGGACACGTCGATAACCACAATGTCGGGCGCAGAAGAAAGAAGGACGAACGGCGAACGGCGAGATCCCTCGCCCTTCTCCATTCGATCTTCATCCTTCTTCAGATACACATCACGTATATCGGTCTGCTCGTGCAGCTCAATCTTAGGATGCCCAAGCAAGCTGGGGTGCATCTGGTCGGTCCCCACATCAACAGCAATCACCTTCTTGGCACCATGCTGGAGCGCATAATCAGTAAAGCCGCCGGTGGAGCTACCAACATCCAGCATCACTTTGTCCCGGAAGTTTAGCTTGAGTAGCTTTGCAACCGATGCCAGCTTTAACCCAGCGCGGCTGACGTACTGCTCTTTGGCTTTGAGTTCAATCTTTTGCTCGTCAGTCACAAAGTGGCCAGACTTAGTCACAGCCTTGCCATCCACAAACACTTTACCCAAGCGAATCCAGTTCTCCGCCTGCGACCGCGTAGCCACGAGTCCTCTGTCTACCAAAGCTTGATCCAGACGCTGTTTCATAGCACCAACCCTGTCATTCCGGGCTTGACCCGGAATCCAGTAAAAACAATTCTTCCGCTAAATCGCGCCACTCGGGGTTGTCCTTTTCGATAAGTTCTATCTTCCACGCGCGTTTCCAATTCTTGAGCTGTTTTTCTCTTGCAATTGCCGCTTCTGCACTATCTGTCTGTTCAAAGTATACCAATGTCTTGATGCCATACTTTTTCGTAAAGCCTTCGACTGCACCAGATCGATGTTCCTCTATACGGCGCCGAAGATCATTGGTGACGCCGATATATAACGTGCCGTTGCGCTTACTAGCAAGGATGTAGACGAAAAAGGATTTCATGCTTGACTGGATGCCGGGTCAAGCCCGGCATGACACATACGAGATCTATTCTTTAACCCGCTCGCGGTAGGCGCCGGTGGCGGTGTCGACGGAAATGACGTCGCCAATTTTGATAAATGACGGCACGCGAATGGTGATGCCGGTCTCAAGCGTCGCATCCTTGGTGACGGCGTTGGCAGTGTCACCCCGCACTACATCTTCGGTGTAAGTGACTTTGAGTGGCACATTCTTGGGCAGCTCGACGCTGATCGGCCGGCCGTCAAAGAAGAGGAGTTGCAGGCGGTCGCCCTCTTTCATAAAGCCAGCGCTGTCACCTACCAAGTCGGCCGGAACCTCAAACTGTTCAAACGTCTCTTCGTTCATGAAGTAAAACGTGCTGCCGTCGGAGTACAAGTACTGAACGTTCTGATTGGTGACGTCAGCACCCTCCAGCGTTTCGTTACCCTTGAAGGTCTTATCCAGCACCCGGCCGTCCACCAGACTCTTAATGCGCACGTTCACGATCGAACCGCCGCGACCCATCACCTTTTGTGAGTAGTCAACGACACGATACGGCGTGCCCTCGTACTGGAAAATGGTGCCTTTTTTAAGGTCGGTAATGCTTAATGCCATCGATTAAAGATC
>CALKHY010000180.1 GCA_937988795.1 uncultured Candidatus Saccharibacteria bacterium | reverse complement strand
CAATGCAATCTCGTACGTGCCGCAGGAACCATTGCTGTTCCACCGCTCCATCCGCGAAAATATTGCCTACGGCCAGCCGGATCTCACGGAGAAAGATATCATTGAAGCCGCCAAGCAAGCGCACGCTCATGAATTCATCAAAGATTTACCTGATGGATACGACACGCTGGTCGGAGAACGCGGCGTTAAGCTGAGTGGTGGGCAGCGGCAGCGAATTGCCATCGCGCGCGCCATGCTCAAAAAAGCACCAATCCTGTTGCTTGATGAGGCAACGAGCGCGCTCGATTCCGAAAGCGAAAAATACATCCAGGACGGCCTCTGGAAACTCATGAAAGATAAGACTGCCATCGTCATTGCCCACCGCCTAAGCACTATCCAAAAAATGGACCGCATTGTCGTGCTGGATGATGGTAAAATTGTAGAAGAAGGCACACACAAAGAACTGCTCAAGAAGAAAGGACTGTACGCCAAGTTGTGGTCGCACCAGTCTGGCGGGTTCATCGAGGAATAAATGACACAAAAAACCAGGGGCAGAAGGAACTGGCGGGCGCAAAGCGCCGAATTCAAACGGTTCTTTAGGAATATGCGCCGCACGTTTAGCTATTCGTGGCTCTTTGACCGCGCGACCCTTTTCCGCTACGCAATCGGCATAATCCTGCAAATCGCCGGCAGCCTGACCGGCGCGTACTTTAACGCGCAAGTTATTAACTCGCTATTCAATTACTTAAACGGGTCGCTCGACACCACCGCGCCCATTTTCGTCAACCTGGCTTTGGGCGCCGGGCTACTCACCGTGGAGCAGCTCGCCTGGCGCTACCTGCAATACGCCCACAACCGTTCGTACCTCTACTGGGGCACGCAGATGGTGCCAATCTACCTTTCCAAAATTGCCGGCCTGGATATCCAGCGTTTTGAAAACAGCGACTTTAACAAACTCATCAACAAGGTATCGCAAGACTACAACTGGAAGCCGGCAGAGTTCATGGCCTCGTGCTCGAACGTGCTGCAGATCGGAAGAGCGTCGTGTAGGGAAAGAGTGTAGATCTCGGTGGTCGCCGTATCATTAA